>CAYFGC010000022.1:0-17859 GCA_964342625.1 uncultured Candidatus Poseidoniales archaeon
CCGTCCATTTATGAGACTGACGGGCGGACCATGCTGCAGAATCGTACTGCGGGCACTAATGTAAGCCTAACATTCAAGCGGCTTAGTTTTCCGGGGTATATTGTGGGATTCAGGGAACTTGTCGACGGCAGTCGGGTAATCGATACGCCAGTTAGCGTCAACTTTGACATGCGGGAAGAATCTGAATCATCGGAAAACGAGTCGTTACTGTTCAGCGATATTATTGAATCGCCGGGACACAGGGCGGCGATGAACATACTTACTCGCCAGAGGCTTTGTGAAGCATTCGAAGTAGAACCGGGAGAACTGATAGACATACTATCTTGGGCAATGGAGAATCCCTCAGAGCCGATAATTATAGACAGTGCAAATGCACCGGTTTTTGAAAATACAATCGCCGAACCGGATTTATTGGGGCTCCCAATTCCTTGGCACTATAGGGAAGATGGTGGCAGGTATCAGTCTGCTTCGATAATAATTGCACAATATGGCGGAATACGGAACACCTCCTTCCATAGACAATTGGTTAGAGCAAAGGATTCCACCTGTGTTAGACTAGTGCCCCGACATCTGAGAACAATGGTCAATAAAGCACAGGATGAAAGGGACGAGGTCCCCATTGCTGTAGTAAATGGCCCCGATCCAGTAGTACTATTGGCAGCTGCAATGTCATTTGATGAACCCCTAGACGAATTGAGGGTAGCTGCAGCTCTTCATGAAAGATTGTATGACTCTAAATTTGAAGTTGTGGAGCTTTCGAATGGCGTTGTCGTACCGGCTATTTCTGAATATGCCATGGAAGCAAGAATAACAACATCCACAGGTGAAGAAGGGCCCTATGTAGACATTACCGGGACAGTTGATGATATCAGACTTGAGCCAATAATCGAGTACGATAAGATTCACCATAGGAATTCTCCAATTTTCCACGCACTTATCCCTGCTGGCGTTGAACACATGACTCTGATGGGGATGCCCAGAGCACCGACCATCAAAACAGCAGTATCAGAAGTTGTAAAATGCACTGACGTATACCTCACTGATGGTGGTAGTGGATGGCTATCATCTGTCGTCCAAATTATTCCTGAGGAAGAAGGCGATGGCATGAAGGCCATTAAAGCAGCATTGGACGGCCATAAATCGATGAAGCAAGTAATTGTTGTTGACAGTGACATCGATGTAACCAATTCATCGAGAGTTGAATGGGCCCTAATGACTCGATGGCAGCCGGATAAGGATACTCTAATTCTTTCGAGTCAAAAGGGCTCTAGTTTGGATCCGAGTCGTTCTTCAGATGGCACAACAAGCAAGATTGGCATGGATGCAACCATAGAGCCGGGAATTGATCGTTCGCCATATGAGTCTGTTCTGTGAGAGAGGGACTAATGCGAGAAGATGGCTTTCTATCTGAGGCACTACAACACCCTCGAAGGAGTCTTGGGAACAGATACAGGAGCCAGGCGGAAAAGTTTCTGAGAATAATTGAAGATAACGAGAAAAATCTCTTCTGGGCAGAACAGAGCGCAAAGCAAAGTGTCCTATACGACTTCACGAATGAAGAGAATTGGGGGATTTTAATCAAAATCAAAGTATTGATGAATGATTCTGAGGGGGCTAGAGCTGTTCTGGCCGATCTCTTTTCTGTTCTAGGCCGAGATCCTTCTTTAATGGAGCAATTAGCGGATAGGGACATCATAGATTCTTGTGAAGGAATGTTGGATGCGGCTTTCTCCAATGATCCACTAGACCCTGACAAGTGGTGGGAAAGAATCGGGAAGAAGCGAGGGGGAATGGAGTCATTTTCTGAAAGGCTGAAAGCACTTGATGTTTCGGATCAGAGAGCCAACATACTGTTCTCAAGAAGGTTGGAGAGAGTCAGGAGAGGCGGTTTGGAAGAAGAATTCATTGAATTGACGAGGATACTTCTGTCGCAGAGACCAATTAATCACGAGGCATGGGAAGAATTGGGCATGATGTACGAGAGGAGGTCGCAGTACGACGAAGCCTGGCTTTGTTATGACCAGGCGAAGAGTGTGTTCCCCGAATCAATGGCGATAGAGCGTTTCAAGTCCAGAATGGAGTCAATTGTCGATGGTGGTGTGGGTGGGTCCTGGAGGGCACCCTCTATCAATGACAGGGCTGCCTTTCTCGATAAGCTTGGTAATCTTTCGAAAACACATCAATTCTCGGAGGTTGAAGAAATTGAGGATAACGACAAAGATGGCCCATTCTCAAAGATTGAAGGCCTGAGGTCTGATGGAAGAAACACAGAGGCCTTCTTTCTTGCAAGAAGAATGGTTGCTGAAGGGATTGATGGTGCTGAAGATAAGGTCGCTGAAATACTGCAAGATTTGGAGGGATAAATTGGCTTTTGTTGTTGTATGGGCGGTTTCTTCCCGAGAAGAAGGGTGCTGGATTATGGTAAAGAATAGGTCGAGAGGATGGGAATTGCCCGGAGGCAGTATTGATCAAGATGAGGTGCCAGAGGAAGCGGCACTGAGGGAGCTATACGAAGAAACTGGTGTTCTAGGAACTGCAAAGGCAATTGATTCTAAATTAATCCAAGGAGGCCATGTGGTTCTGGTCGAAATAGACATTCCAGTCAGCCCTCAACCGTGGAAATCGCTGGATGATGCAATAGAGGAAGTTGGTTGGTGTCTACAGATACCAGATAATTCAGCTTGGGAGGATGACGAGATTGGGAGGATTATCGATCATGATTGGAGTACTTCTATCAGCCTCGGGTCTTGAATCTCACTTCGCCTTTTTTCTATTGATTCCCTCCATTTTGGTTCTTCCATAGTTTCGCTAGCATCCAAGACCAAACCCAAGTCGTCTCTCTTCTGACCTGAGACATCCATTAGCGCGTTTGCTAGTATCATCTCTACTGACTCCTTTATGTCATCGGGATTAGATGGGGTAGTTGTCATTCCTGGTTTTTCCCTTGGCTTTGCATCTACTATGCGCTCATCCATAGTTGGAGAATCTGGGTCAATTTCGTCTAATGCAATGTCTAGCCATTCCATGGCACAAACGACTGCCTCAGCGGGCATGTCTGATGATGATAGCCTCCTCATTGCCATCCAGAGATGCCTCATTGCAGGTTCAAGGTCTCCGATCGATGAAAGTATCCTCCCAGACTCTAGACGCGAAAGCCCGATCAGTTCAGCAGGATGACCTGCTTCAGAGGAAATATCTGCAAGCGTCACTAAGGCCATCATTCGTTCACTGGAGTTTCGATGCCATGATGCAAGGTTTAGCAGAGCGAGACCATGGAGGGACGATCCCGGGTTAATGGAGGCAAGTCGATCGACGCACCAACGTAGCTCGTTGCCCACGTTTGCTGGTGCAATCGCACCCAATAGGGCCCTTTCCATCCTAATCCAAGCCTCAGCCTCAAAATCCCTATCTTCCAGATTCCTTGATTTTTTCAAAATCTTCTCACTGAGTTCCAATGCTTTCTCTGTATTTCCTACTGACAATAATGATTGGAACAGAAGAGAGTCGGAGTGATCTTTTTCTGTTAGAGCCGATTTGTCCTCCATCCAATATTCACGTCCTCTCGAAGCTCTCCACCATTTCTTCGTACTTTTTACGGATACTTTCCTCCCTCTCGACTAGTCTTCCAAGGTGCTCGTTAAGTGCTTCTTGGGCATCCTTCAACTCTGATTCCAATAAGTCACGATCATCGACCTCGAGGAGAATATTGCCTAGAGAACGGTAAACAGGACGTTCAGGGTCTTGCTTGGATAGGGCTTCTATGGTTATTCCATACTCTGAAAACTGAGAGGAGATTGTTTGTATCTGGTTCCTCACAATCTGCAATTCTCTTGCTAGAGACTGAATTTCTTCGGTTGACACTTCCTCGCTGATTCTAATCGCCCCCGCCGGTTGCTTCAAGGGACTGTTCGGATGCAATTAGTGCTCTCATAATCGAGTTCCACCTTGCCCGGATGTCACTGAAGGAGTTTGTCCTCAGAATTAAGGAAATCTCGCTACCATTATGTGAGAATTCGGCCTCTGTTATTAGAGAAGAGGAAAGTGGTCCGGATTCGCTGTGCTTCAATAGCAACTCCAGTGAAACTGAGTCATTCCTCTTCTGTTGATGCATCTGAATCTCTCTCGGAAAGCTTCCTCTCGAAATCAAGTGCAGCCTGCTGGGCGATTACAGTCATATCGGTTGCAGTGGCCCCTTCCAGGGACCTCCTGACTATTCTCTTATTTGCGTCGCTAGCCCTTGTATAAGGCTCCCAGACACCACCAGAGAATGTGTGACTGCACTTCCTGCATTCCCAGATTCCGGCTGCCTTCCTCCTTACCTTAGCGTAGTGGCAACTGGGGCAGGTGTACTTCCTTGATTTCTTTGAAAGTGCGGACCCTGCCCTACGTCTTACGCTCACGCCGTACCTAGCGCCGAATCTTGCGGTTGCTCCAGCCTTCTGAGTTCTCTTAGCCATAATTTAACCTACATTGAATGTACTATCTTTCTGAGTTCCTTGGTCCTCTCCTGAGCGTTAGTCATGATTTCTGCGAATTCCTCCGCTGAGAAAATTCCCTTTAGACCCTTCTGAAGCGAGTGGACGTTGTCATCGTCTCCAAGGGTGATGTGGATCCTCTCATCCCCGCCTAGTTCCTCCCTTGAACTGGCATCGTAGACAAAGCGTCCACCAACCTTGTGGTATGAGCACATGATTGGGGTCTTCGAAACCGATAGAGAGTAATCTTCGCCCACCTCAAAACGCTCTGCGGGTACAGTGGCGTTCCTTAGAGCAGCAATCCCAGCTAGGGCAAAGGCATCGAATAGATTTCCATCATCAGATACAGCAAAGAGGTCCAAGATAACTTGCCAAGCCTTCTCGCCCGGGATTATGCAAAGAGAGTCGACATCTATACAACCGGATTCTCTGATTCCTCTATCGACCACTCTGCCGAGCTCGATTGCCTCAGGACTGGGGGGGCCGGCTTCCCAATTTCTTCCTGCAATAGGTCGAACATCAGCCGAACACATCAAACCGCCTTGATTTGGTCGGTCCGGATATGGCTGCATGATCTGGAACTTTACCCCAGCAAGAACGATTGTGTCTCCCATTCTCACCCTAGCTGAACCCTCGGCCCTGGGTAAAACAGAATGCTCAATCTCTAGATTTCGCCCTTCCCACTGTGATCTTCCATCGATCCTAGAATTATTCGCAGCGAGATCGGAAAGATGAGCGCGGAGAAGTTTTGGGACTATTGGTATAGTCATCGAGAGCCACCTCCTTTCAGTGCCTCGACCATTAACCCATGGACTACCTGTGCTGCGTCCATGTTATACTGCCATGCTTGCTTGAATTCTTCTTGAGATAGGTCTCCATCCATCTGCAAGAATACTAGCTCTCCTGAATTCGGGAGAATCCCCATAGGCAAGTCCGCTTCTCCATAGTTATCCTCTTCTTTGTTCAAATCGCAAACTACCACGTCATTGATCTTCCCGCTAGCAACGCTGACGACCAAATCTGTCATTGGAATTCCTGCATCAGCTAAAGCAACCGAAGCGGCAGTCAACCCGACACACCGCGTTCCGGCCTCTGCTGACACTATCTCAATAGTTACTCGAATCTTCGAACGGGGGTATAGTTCTAGCAGAACCACACTTTCAAGTGCGTCCTTGGTAACCTTGCTAATCTCCCTGCTTCGACGATTAAATCCTGGCCGCATCCTGTCAGTAGTTGAGAATGGTGCCATGTTGTATGCAACATCCAGAACTGCCCTGTCCTGCCTCTGAATCTTTCGTGGATGAGCCTCCATAGGCCCGTAAACAGCTACAATGGCCTCATTTGTACCCCATGTCATCCTGCATGAACCGTCAGCCACGGGAATGACTCCAGTCTCTATTGTGACGTCTCTGATGTCGCCTGGTGAGCGCCCATCCATACGTAGACCGTTCTCATCGATCATTTGCACGTCTCCGTAACCTCCCATCAGTTCTCACCGCCATTGTTTCTCTCAGAAATTACTGAAAGTTTGTTCCTTACTTCAAGGATTCCGTCGAGATCCCCGTCAATCCACATCCGGCCATTGTCCGCCACAACTATGCGGCAATCTGCTTCCGCTTTCAGCCTTCTTAATGACTCGCCGCCCTTTCCTATTAGTCTGCCTAGAAGGTGGGGGTCAATCTCTTCGACTACCCCGGACCTGATCTTCCGCAGACCCATTCCTTTCATTGTGACTACGCTCGAATGTGTCTCCTCTACTTCTTGTATCCTGCATAGGACTGCGTCTCCAATGTCCATTACTGACCTGGTCCCGCCGAAGTCTACCTTCCCTGGGCCGAGGCTCATTGGAAGAATTGCGTTAAACGGTGCTCCCAATTCAATGAACCAGAGATTGTTGGTACACCCTTCGATATACCCAATCACCAGATCTCCTGGCCTAGGGATGTATCTAGTGTGAGTGGGTTCAACCGAAATTGAACCGCCCTTTTCCCTTATTCTTCCTTGCTTTACTGCCTTGAGGCGTCCAGAGATAGCTATTACGCCATGCCCTGCCTCAAAATCTTCTGAGTCGCCTAGGTCTTCACCAGGCACTACGAGGTTTTGCCCTCGAATATTTCCTCGCGGCCCCGCCGCGCCATTCTTTTTTGTCATGTTATCGGGCCGCGCGACCGGCCCACTGTTCATAACCGTTGATGCTGGCGATAATAGCAGAATCAGTCCAATTCTCTTACTTCAACATCTGACGACCTTGATGCAACCTTGTCAATAATGTCATTCTTCATCCCTCCTGGGACTGAAACAACGCAGACCCAATTCCCATCACTCGTCCATTCTTCCTTCTCAATAGAATCTCTAAGCATTTGACTTACACCCCCGTAGTCCTTTCCTTGAACCATGAATGCAAGACGGGCCGTAATGAATTGGAGAGGGATGACTGGTCGGAGTGCAGAAACTGCATCTGCAACCTGACTTTCTACAGATTTGAATGGATCGATCGAGAAGCGTATCTCCTCAAGTGCATTCTCTATTCTAGTCCTCGGATGGGGCGTTTTTGTCTTGGGATCTGTAGCAGTACTGGCTATTTCATTGATTATCTGAAGCTTTTTCGCTGCCACCATATTCTTTCTTTGGGCCGTAGTTAGTTGAATATCGCCCTTTTCCAGAATTATTCTCGCACAGGCCAAAACCTCATTCGTTCCGAAGGCTTTCTCCAGGGCCTCTCCTGCTGGCCTCTCACCTGCTCTAGCATCTGACCATATCTCTTCGATTGCAAGAAGTTCCCCCAGTTCGACTGAGTCGTGGTCTTCTTTCCATTTATCGACCAAGTCGGGATCTACGAGAATTTCGTACCTTCTGCCTCCCTTCTCGAGACGGGCCATTACAGCGTCATCCAGACTTACCATGATCGCCGATATGGCAATTGGCTTATCATAATGGGGTTCAAGACAGTTTGCCCAGGTGCTTGAGAGTTGCTTCTCTTCCCAGTTTTTCATAGCCGTCCTTATCAACGCATCCAATCTCAACGGTTTCTGAGTTCAAATCTTCTTCGAGTGACTCTCGGAGTGCTTCGAGGCCCATCTTGATTGCAGCATTCTGAGTTAGGCCGCTCTTCCACTTAGCCTCGAAGTAGTCGATAGCAGTGGCCTTTCCACGTCCTATTGCGCCGGCGTTGTATGACTGATAGGCGCCCGATGGATCCGTTTCGAACAAGTGGGAACCGTCATCGTCAAAGCCTGCAATTAGAAGTGCTGTTCCAAACGGTCTTGCACCGCCGTATTGGGTGAATGACTGCTTGTAGTCGCACATCTTCTTGACTAAGGTGGATACTGGAATGTTGTCACCGTATGTCATCCTATTTACTTGGCACTGTACCCTTGCTCTATCGACCAACTGGCGTGCATCGGCAACCAGTCCAGAAGTAGTGATTCCGACATGATTGTCTATCTGGTACATCTTCTCGATTGAGTCTGTGATTACCAGCTTGCTCTGAACTCTCTTGTCAACAATTAGAATCACGCCGTCCTTGTAGACCAAACCAACCGTCGTCGTCCCTCGTTTTACGGATTCACGAGCATATTCTACCTGATACAGACGTCCGTCTGGGGAGAAAGTAGAGACTCCATGATCATATCCTCGTCCGCTTGGCTGCATCGCTATCGACCCCATGCCATAACGGACTCTTATCAATCTTGGTCGGGGGAAGACTCAATCGAGTGTCCATTACCTGCAAAATAGGTCGGTGGGAGAATGAAGGTTGCAATTTTGGCCTCGGGGGGTAAGGACTCCACATATGCAGCTTGGTGGGCAGGACTTCAGGGGTGGGAAGTTGTATCACTAGTCACCGTACTGGTTAGAGGAGAAGACTCGATGATGTTCCAATTGCAGAATTCATGGATTGCTGGACTTCAGGCGTATTCCATCGGCACTTCCTGGAAACCTGTTTTTTCAGATGGTGAGGAAGAGAAGGAGATAGTCGATCTGGAGATGGCGTTATGCGGCAACGGAAATGTCACCCTCTCGATTGAAAATGTGTGGCCAAAAGGAGTGGATATCCCGAAAGATCTTGAGATTCACAAAGGGCCACTGGAAGTTGATGGCCTAGTGGTCGGTGCTCTTCGGTCCGACTACCAGAAAACCAGAATCGAGAGAATGTGTGAAAGGCTGGGAATTAGATCTTTCTGCCCCCTTTGGCACAAGGATCAATTCGAGCATATGGAGTCACTAGTTGAGCATGGGTTCGAAGTAGTCTTCACCTCAGTTTCAACAGAAGGAATGGATGAACGATGGATCGGTAGTAAGTTAGACGAGGACGCTCTGAATGAACTAAAAGAAGCATCTAGAGAATTTAGATTCAACCTTGATGGGGAGGGAGGTGAGTTCGAGACCATTGTTACGGATGCACCTCACATGAAAAGGAAGATTTTGCTAGACGGAGAAGTGATTTGGCACGGATCAAGAGGAGTCTTGGAACTCAAATCTTGCAGACTTACTTGAAATCGCTAGACTCAAACAGGAGACCCCGGTCGGAAGTCTCGTAGTTATGCCAGTTTCCCCTTTGGATTACAGGTATGGAAGAGATGTTGCCAAGGAGATCTGGTCGCGAGAGGGTAGGCATGCCCGTTCACTAGAAGTGGAGAGGGCATTGATATGGGCCCACAGCAAGATGGGGAGAGTTTCTCCTGAAGACTACGATGCAATTGCTGAGATTGCTGATCCAGGCATTGTTACGGCTGACAGAGTGGATGAACTGGAGGCGGAGACAAAACACGACATAATGGCACTGACCAAGGCAATGGCTGAAGCGGCTGGTGAAGCTGGATGGTGCGTCCACCTTGGGGCAACGAGCAATGATATCGTTGACTCGGCTGTGGCCTTACAGATCAAAGACAGTATAGAATTGCAGGAAAAATCCACAATCAAGCTGATCGAGACTTTGTGTGAAATAGCCGAGAGAGAAAAGAATACTGTGATGCTTGGGAGAACCCACGGACAGGCAGCTGTTCCAATTACATTCGGACTGAAGGTTGCGGTGTGGATTGATGAAATGAGGCGGCATCTGGAGAGATTGAGAGAAATACGTCCCCGGTGCATAACGGGGAAATTCCTAGGTGCAGTGGGTACTGGAGCAGCTCAGGGCGAAAGGGCACTCGAATTGCAGGACCTAGTGCTAGAAGAGCTTGGTTTGGAAGTCCCTGTTGCAACGACCCAGGTTGTTGGAAGGGATCGTTACATAGAATGGGTAGGATGGATGGCAAATGTTGCAACGAGCATAGAGAAGATTCTACAAGAAATTAGGAATCTCCAAAGGACAGAGATAGGGGAGGTTGCAGAGGCTTTCGATTCAAAGAAACAAGTGGGTTCATCCACTATGGCCCACAAGAAGAATCCGATTACTGCAGAGAATGCGTGCGGTCTTGCGAGAATCGTACGCTCGATGATAATCCCCTCGTACGAAAACGCTCTCCTTTGGCACGAGAGGGACCTGGCGAACTCCTCGAGCGAGAGGTTCACACTTTCTCATTCAATGATACTTCTTGACGATGTGATTGCAAAATGTGACAGGGTACTATCCGGTTTGGTGGTTGATGGGGCTAGGATGAAGGAGAATATAGAGTCGCAAAATGGTTTGATTATGGCAGAGAAGGTCATGCTTGAATTGGTCGATCGTGGGATGGCCAGAGACGTGGCTCACGAGGAGCTTAGGTCCGCTTCAATGATTGCAGTAGAATCTGGCTCAAATCTTGAAGACGTTTGCAGAGATTCAACATCGATAATGGAGCTATTTGATGAGGGTGAAATTTCAGGACTATTCGAGCCTGAATCACACCTCGGTTCATCGATTCAGATAGTGGATAGGGCAATAGTAATTGCAAAAGAGAAAATTTCAGAAGAGTGAAGGAATCAGCAGAAAAAAGGCAGTAACCGATGCAACGGCGAAAAGTAGCATTATCATTGCGTGTGGACCGTACTGGTTAGCATCATCCAGTGCTACGCTGAGAAACCCGTCCTCAATAACCCCGCCAATCATAGATGCTTCGGATTCGTGAAAGTCAGGAGGTGGTCGACGAGGAATTCTCTCAGCGGGAATAACTGCCTTTGACACATTACTCGCAGGACACTAAGGGGGATTATCCTTACTGACTATTCTTCCTCGGGCATAGTGAAACCGGCTTGTTCCAATAAATTGTCCATGTCTTCCAAGGCTTCTTCGTCTGGGTTTGTTAGAGCCTCTGGCTCCTTCGCCTCTCCGCTGTAGTCGTCACCACCTTCGGCGGCAAATTTCATCCTCCGTTGTCTGATACCTAGAAGGGTCCAAACCAAATAACCTGAAATTGCAATCATTACGAATGTAGCCAAAATCTCACTAAGCCCGACCATGTTCCCGGATTCGGGGGGGTCGTTTCAGTTTGTCCCCGGTAAACCTTGGGAAAGAGGCCTAGACAGGTGTCTTCGGTTAGATGGAGTGGGTTCTATCCATTCACCAACGTCATACCCCATTGCTGTCTCAAAATCTATGCATTGCCAAAATCTTCCCTCAATTCGCCCACAAGATAAGCATCGAATCCCCTGTCCACGCCCAGAACTCCTCATAGTCCTAGAGCAGCAAACCGGCCTGCCAACAATTCTAGCGGTTGCAAAGTCTAGTTTTATTTTCTCGAGATGAATCGACCCATCGGGTGAAACCAATCCGGACCAGGTAATTATATCCCCTGGCATTAGGGATCTTAGAAGCCTGTTTACTGGCCCTCCCTCTGAGAAAGCAACTAGTTTCACTGCCTTGCCGGAAGAGAATACGGAAATGTTTGCATGACCTCCCCTGGTCTCTTTGGGAAATGAGGTAACAGTGCCAGATGCAGGGGATTCGATATGGTCGTCACTAAGCTGATTTGTTCGATGAATTGCGAAAGATTGGGCCCTCTCAACATCCTCTCGAGATTGAAGCCAATGGTGCGCCCTTTCTACAGCCGTAAATGTCGAGCCACGAATACCGTATAGGACGGGGCAGGGAGTCCTAGGGGCAATCATCCCCTTCCCCTTGGTAGGATCTCGGTTAAGGAATGTCTGTGGGTGAGTTTTTTCGAGCTCCAAGACTGATTCTGGCGAGATGAGTCGCCTCGTACCAATTCTGGACTCCTCCCTCCAAGAGATCAGTTCCCATGAAGAGTTGTCAGTGTTTTCCCAAGAAATTGCAGCACAGGCACCGACAACACCGAATGTGGACTCGGGGAGGAGAACTGTAACGCCCCTTTGAATCGCATCTGCTAGCAACTGTTCTGAGTCGACGTGCCTTCTGACTGCATCCCAGTACCAGTAATCTGGATTTTGGTCAAACGAGATGACTAGGCAAGGAGAGGCTTTGAACACGGATGGTGGGTGATTGCTAACCTGTTCCAGTAAATTAGAGAACCACTCGGTACAGATTCTCTCAAGTTTCTCGGAATCAGTATCGAGAATCTCTATAATTGCGCCAAGGGCGCCATTTCCACGGGTTCTTCTTTGGGCGAATGGCCACAGCCGCACCAGCCTTCTTTCGATGACTTTGCAGTCTATCGATCGACTGATCTCTGTAAGTAGATGGTCGAAGCTAGAAGTTGTGCAACCAAACTCAACATGATCGGTGTCATCGAGGCCGATGCGGCACAGTCCCAATCTCTCACCCCTCTTAGTAACTCATGATCTGCTCAAAAACTCCAGAAATTCCGGATTCAGAGTCACATAGAATTCCTTTGACCCCGAATCTCTCTGCTGCGATAATGTCTGATTCTCGATCGCCAATCAAGATTGAGTCTGATTCGCTTGGACGGTCTATCCAGTCATCACCGAATGAGAGAATATTATTCTCTCCAGGGAATCTGTGAGCATTGTCAATAATTTGTCTTCCTGCTTCAAGCATTCCTGGGTTTGGCTTTCGTGACCAAGAATCCTCGAGGGGGCTATATGGGCTATACAGAATCAAGTCTATTTCGGCCTCTTGGTCCTCTTCTAGAAGTAGTGCCTGCAATCTATCATTTATTTCTGCAAGGACATCATGCCCCCAAAGTCCCCGCCCTATTGGAGACTGGTTGGTCACTATGCAAATCCTGAAGCCCATTCTCCTTAGACTAGAAATTGCCTTTCCCGAACCGACCAGAATTTCCAGTTCGTCGGGAGAACTGACATAATCATCCTTCCATTTGTTTAACACGCCATCTCTGTCCAGATACGCAATTCTTCCACCCCAATCAGCATTCTCTGGAAGATCTATGAGCCTCAATGGGGCTTCAAGAGGAGAACCGTGCCTATGGGGCGGCAACATCTTCTTACAACCCGTGATTCGACTTTACTGCCTCTTTAATGATATGATTGATTATCAATTGAGTGTCCTCGATCCTCTCCATTGACTGTGAAGGAACCAGGATGCAGAGGTCTGCGATATTAGCCAATTGCCCTCCTCCTGAACCCCTGTAGTCTCCAGTTATTGCCACTGTTTTACAGCCGTTCTCCTTAGAGAACTCAATTCCATTAATGACGTTTTCAGAATTGCCTGAACCACTGAAAGCAACTACCAAATCTCCGGATCTGATAAAGGTCGAAAGTTGTCCAACAAAGATGTTTGCGTAATCGGTGTCATTAGCCCACGCAGTCAGTGATGAAGCATTGTCCGAGTGAGAAATTGTTCTTAGGGAGAGTTCCTTCGACCAGTCCCCTGCACTATGGGACGGAGTGCCGGCACTTCCGCCGTTTCCAATGAAGTGGACAGTTGCTCCCGATTTCCGAGTAGTCTCGACTAGCTGCCAGAATTCTTCCATCTGAGGCATGGGCAAGTTTCCTATTGTCTCCATAAGGGAGGAGGCGTAATCTTCGGCGAATTCGGTGAAGTCGAAACTCATATGTCCGATTGTTCGGGAGGGGGCATCCTATTTACGGGTTGATGAAAGCAAGTGGCTCGTGGAGGACCCGATATCTGCATTTGTTGGATCGTTCGCGACTAGTTTTGGCATCTCTGATGTGACCATGCAGCTACTGATCGGATCACTTGGTTTGGTGATGATGTCATTTTCATTTCATCGTCATTCTGAGAGATATTCGAAGGTTCTCGCCATAATCTCATGGCCTTTTATCGGCCTCTTCTTCTACCTATACTCTGGACATTTCGTAGAGATATCCGATCCTGTTTTGATTGTCATGACTGCTGGAGCCCTTCCCGCGGGCCTAGCAATTTCGTATTGGGAGTGGGTTTCCGATGGTAGCGGAGATGAAACTATTGTCTGGTTGAGGGGATTCGTCGTTTGGTCGATGGTCCCATACTATGTTGTTTTCGGGATTCCTCATCTAAATATGGCATTCGTGCAATTCACTGCAGTTAGTGCCGAGTTGATGCTTGAGTTTGCAGGATTTGGTGGTTACGAAATCGGTTCAATGATGATCGAAAGGCACGGGGAGGTCGCGATTCCAGTTTCAGATTGGGATGGGAATCGCTTAGTTCTTAGCGAACCTCTCGGAGAAGGTGGCTTCTACGCACCAATGATTAACGATGAGGGTGAATCTGTGGTTGCATTCATTCTGGCTTGCTCTGCCCTCCAGTCAATGGCAGTCTTCATAGGGGCTATTGTGGCATTAAAGTCAGTTCATTGGAAGAGGCGGGCACGTGCACTGGTTATTGCCATCCCAACCATACATGTTCTGAACGTTTTCAGGAATGCTGGAATTGTCTGGCTCACGGACACATATCCTACTTGGAGTCTAGCGAGTATGGGAATCTTTGATTTTGCCCATAGCTATGCTGCGAAGGTGGCGAGCCTTTTTGCAATGTTCCTCATGGCTCTGGCCCTTTTCGACCTACTTCCTGAACTTCATAAACATGTAATGAAGGTAATGAGCCCGATTGTGAAACTCAGACAATTCTTGACCTGATTCTATCGAAAAGCTTCCCAGAAAGGGGCATGTCGTGCTCCCATGCGAATTCCTTCATTACTCTGATTGCTTCCTTTTCTAACTCGGAGTCGCCAACAAAGTCTGTTAGCTCAATCTTGTTGTTTCTAGTATTGGCCTTGAATGCCGCAATTGGGTTTTCCTTGTGGAATACTAGGTATGCGGTACCAAAGCCGAATCTTTCTCTAAGTAGGCTTCCGAAATAGTGTATCAGGGGATCCGAAGGAGGAATGACCAAGTCTCGGGTTTGGCTAATCCTCTCCTCGCCCTCAAGCATATCGAGTCGGCCCCAGCATATGTCCTGGAGGTCATCTACCAGGAATCCCTTGATCAAGGTCCCATCGTCCTCGAAGTCATGCATGACATCGCTGATCTCTTCGGGAGAGAAGGACGAGCCTGCGAGCCTCTCCACCTGCTTTAGGGTGATTACTGGGTAATCCTCTACGAGCGTTCGCAAGTATCTTCTTTTGACCTCCCACAAATCGATATTCCGCAGTGGTTCTACTGTTCTGAAACCCCCTCGATAGTCTTGGATTAGGTGGCCACTTCTAACCAGTGGTGATACAATTTTGCGGAACTCTGACCTCGACATTGCATTCCTTTCCATGAACAAATCGGGATCGTTTGTGTCTCTGAAAAACTGAAGAATCTCTTCGTCCTCTGGATCGTTAGATACGTTTCGAATAGATAGAAGCCTCTGGAAGTGTTGATATCTTGCCCAAACTAGATGGCCACGGAGATTTGATCCTTGATGCAACTGGTGAGCCGCGACCATTGAATCGAGATTAACTCTGAACATCTCGCACCGGCCCCTAAGTGAAAAGTCGTCACGTAGCTCTGTGGAGTTCTCGAGGGCGATAGTCTCATTCTCCCACCTACTATTTTGGTGGATTGAATGGTGGTAGAAAAGCATCCTATTGATTTCCTTTCTTGATCTTGGTTCCACCACCCCCCCTCTGATGTATCGCTCCCCATCCCCCATTGATGAGAATCCCAGTTCGGCTAGTATCTGCTGGATGTTCTCGTCGCAGTCGTGGACAGGTACTCCATTGAATGCATGAAGCACTGATACGTCTACGAGTCTATCCCTGTAGTTTTCTAGCAATTCGGCGAATGTTTTCTTGAAGTCATCAAGATAGGAGTGCGGGATGTTGATGTCCTTTATTTCCAAGTAGTCATTGACCACGAACATAAGGACTCTTCCTATTGGGTCGACCCCCTTGAAGACAGGATAGTACCATCCTTGCTTTAGTAGAAGTCTGACCTCCTGTATGAAACGGCTGCTGAATGGATCTGATTGTGCGAGGATCCGCATCTTCCTATCTTCTGGCAGGGGTGAGAGGAGGCTTTCTGCGTCTTCGTGAGAAGAATAGTAGTCCGTGGGATCGGGTTGGAGGGCTACAACCCTAGCAATTGATCCTCTCCTCTCTAGTTCCCGAAGTGTGTCTGCCAGTTCCTCCACTGGCCTAGAGACGAAAAGTCTCAGAGTGTGTAGCCTAACGGGCCCTATTCGAGCAATTAATTCGGTTAGTGCCTTGTCGAAAGGTAATGGTTTGATTCTTCCGTGAAGTCTCTTGAAGATGGCCATTGACCTCTTACGGTTTGGAACATCGACGAACTGCTTAGCCACCACGAGTTGCCTCTCCATATTCGAGAGCGCGGACTTCAGGCTCCTCTGGATATGTGCATTCTCTTTGCCCTTGGGATATTCGGAAAATAGGTCGTTTCTGGATATTCCCTCTTCGGGAATCTTCTCAATCAACTCCTCTTCGAGAGGACCGAACCAAGGCTCTGAACGAAGGCCCATCAGCATGGGTAGTTTTTCACTTAGGGTGTACCCCACCCTATTGTGGAGTAATCTTCCGTTGTATACGTCAGAATCATGTTTAATGTCCTTCCAATCACGGAATCTATAATTCTCGACGCGATGTAGTAACTCCTCCCTCCTCTGAACAAATGTTAGATTGCGAATTGCATCTGCTGGCTCTTCGAACCTGGAAAATGACTTGTTCAGAATTAATGTCTGGAGGGTTCTATAGTCAATGACATTGAATTCGCCGCCTGTGATCCTGTACTCATCAATTCTGAGAATGAACTCGCCCTCGTCTGTTTGAGTGAAGAAGCCAATCGAGACAAGGTTCCTCATCTCGAGCTCCTGAAGAACAGATTCTACCTGAGCAGTTGGGAAGGGAAGGCGGGAGCTGAGTGATTCAATAGTCTGTGGGCCCTCCGAACCTAGCATATCTAGAAGTTTTAGCCTCAGGCAGTCCATTGGGTCAGAGAGTGCCTTTTTCTTCCAATTGGATGGCTCCCCCCCGACATAACCCTCACCGACCTCATAGTTCAGACCCCCAGTATACAGTTCCCTGAGATCATCCATCTCAGCGGCCCCTGCAACAGCGAGGCAGCCAAGGGTCCCGTGCACCTCAGTCATCCTCATCGAGAACCACTTGCCGTCTATCTTCTCAAGGCCGGTCCCCCTTACTTTGGTAATTAGCCCCCTCTCTGCAAGGTCATGGACCCAGGAGCGCATCTTTTCGAATTCAATTCCCTTCAGCTTTTCACTGTACAAGGGATGAGTGAGTTGCCTCTCCAGACCCCCTCCCATGTCCATCAGCCTGAGCAGTTCATTGGCATTTGTTGGTATCGAGACCTTGGATTGGTAGTAATCGCTGAGCTTTTCCTTGTCAAGCTCAGTGGCTAGTGATCTTGCGCCCAAAAGACGCCTGAGTATTTCGGGGTCGACATCCTTGATCAGGTATGCTCGTGTCCTGAGAGAAAGAAGGTCCTCGAAAGAGGACATGAATAGGGTCAGCCCCAATGGAGAGGGTATCTTGACCCTGCGATGCACAATTCGAACGTCCTCGCCATCCATCCTCTCTATGAATTGTCTTAGCTGCCCCATTCCCAAGTCTGTTGTTAGGATCTCATTCATTGCCTCCCTAACGATTACGGAATCATCCATTTTCCTATGTTTGTTCATTATCTGCTCTGCTTTGACCTGGAATTGCTTGGGGCTCACCTCCTCGGCCCCAATCCTTCTAGGATTCAGCATGCTCCTTGAAGAGACCTCGCGGAAACGTTTTGCAAAGAGCTGTGAATCTATGAGGTACTTGTTTAGGATTTCCTCGCTACCCTTTCCTCGGAAAACCTCAGGTATGAGAGAAACCTCGACCTCGTGGCTCAATTTTGCCATGAAGCCATTCTCATCGAAAGAGAGTTCGTGCACGATGATGTCGTCCCTGGTTGCCATTCCAGCGAATAGGTAACCTAGTGCTAGGTTGAATGCCCGGCCCCTACATGTCGTAACGACATAGGTAGGCAGAGGTGCTTCGACCTGCTCAACTAGGATTCGATCCTGGGAAGGGACCTGGAAGGTAGTGGCAGAGTGTTCGTCAAGGAACTGCGATAATGCGTTAGCTACCGGTTTATTGAGTCCTATTACGTCGACTAGGAATGGAGTAATTGGATT
>CAYFGC010000023.1:0-15537 GCA_964342625.1 uncultured Candidatus Poseidoniales archaeon
TCCGTGAGTCCATCAAGTCGGCACTTGGTGTCGACCTATGGAAATAAGATTCGAAAAAAATGGAAGTGAAAAAAAATGAGTGAAGAAAAAGGAGTGATATACCGGATTTCCGGACCAGTTGTGACAGCGATAGGGATAGCACCGAGAATGTATGAGGTGGTAAGAGTCGGGAATGAAGGATTGATGGGAGAAGTAATCGAACTGCATGGCGACCAATCAGTGATTCAGGTGTACGAAGAGACATCTGGGGTAAAACCAGGGGAGCCAGTGGTAAGGACAGGCCAGACGCTGTCAGTGCAACTTGGCCCTGGACTACTAACGCAAATCTATGATGGGATTCAGAGACCTCTTCCAAAGTTGGAGGAGACGATGGGGGTCTTCATCACCAGAGGCGTGGATGCAGACGGGCTAGATCTTGAGAAGAAGTGGGATTTCAATGCTAACGTGAAGTCCGGGGACGAGGTTTCGGCGGGCCAAGTGATTGGTACTGTGCAGGAAACCGAGACTATCGAGCACAGAGTGATGGTCCCCCCTGGAAAGGGAGGTGTCGTCAAGAAGATTGAATCTGGTTCATTCAATATCACACAGACTGTGTGCAAGCTTGAGGATGGAACGGAAATTGCGATGATGCAGGAATGGCCAGTAAGGCACCCACGGCCCTTCATACAGAAGTATGCTCCTGACGTTCCGCTGATGACAGGACAGAGGATCCTAGACTTCCTCTTCCCACTTGCCAAGGGCGGTACCGCAGGCATACCTGGTCCTTTTGGTTCGGGCAAGACGGTTACCCAGCAACAGCTCGCCAAGTGGTCTGATGCCCAAATAGTGGTCTACATTGGATGTGGAGAGAGAGGAAACGAGATGACTGAGGTTCTCGACGAGTTCCCTCACCTAATTGATCCAAATACAAACAAGCCTCTAATGAACAGGACTGTCATGATTGCCAACACTTCAAACATGCCCGTAGCAGCTAGAGAAGCTTCGGTTTACACCGGTGTTACGATAGCGGAATACTTCCGCGACATGGGTTACAACGTAGCCCTGATGGCAGACTCAACAAGCAGATGGGCAGAGGCGATGAGGGAGATTTCTTCGCGACTTGAAGAGATGCCTGGAGAAGAGGGTTATCCCGCATATCTTTCCAGTAGATTGGCTGAGTTCTACGAGAGGGCTGGAAGAGTGCAGACTCTTGCTGGGGATGATGGATCCGTCTCGGTAATCGGGGCTGTTTCACCTCCGGGCGGAGACATTTCAGAACCAGTCAGCCAAGGGACTCTTAGAATTGTCAAGGTTTTCTGGGGTTTGGATGCTGGACTAGCAAGACAGCGACATTTCCCTGCAATCAATTGGTTGAGCTCTTACAGCCTATACCCACAGGCACTAGACCAATGGTACAGGGACAACATAGCGTCAGATTTCCCAGAAGTTAGAACAGAAATTAGCACACTGCTGCAAGTTGAATCAGAGTTGCAAGAGATCGTCCAGCTAGTCGGCTCGGATGCATTGCCAATAGATCAACAATTGACACTAGAAGTTGCTAGAATGATTCGAGAGTTCTTCCTGCAGCAGAATGCTTTCCATGATGTAGACACGTATAGCGATCTGAAACTACAATACGACATGGCACGAGCTATTCTGAGCTTCCAAGAAGAGGCGAAGAAGGCAATAGCGGGTGGAGCTCAACTGGAAGACGTCGTTAACGTCCCAGCGAGGACTGATCTGATGAGGGGTCGCTTCGAGAAGGGCTACAACGACAAGATTGAGGAATTAGTTTCGGAGATGGGCAAGCAGATTTCTTCTAGCATGGAGGCAAACTGAGGTGATACAATGAGTGGAAAGGAATACAGAACGATTACAGACGTAAAGGGACCGCTAGTGTTCCTAAATAAGACTGAACCAGTGTCTTTCGGAGAGATTGTACAACTGAGACTGAGCGATGGTTCGATGAAGAACGGACAGGTCCTGGATACATCTGACGACCAAGTGATCGTGCAAGTCTTCGAGGGAACTGCATCGGTCGACAGGCAGACTGGAGTCAAGTTCCTAGGTGATGTGTTCAAGCTGCCAGTCAGCAAGGGCCTAATCGGTAGAATCCTGGATGGGGCAGGAAGACCGAGGGATGGTGGTCCAGAAATCGTGGCGGACGAGATGGCAGACATCATCGGAGCAGCAATCAACCCATATTCGAGACAGAGTCCCGAGTCTTTCATACAGACAGGCATTTCGGCTATCGATGCCTGCACTTCGTTGGTCAGAGGCCAGAAGCTTCCGATTTTCAGCGCAAGCGGGTTGCCGCACAATGATATCGCATTGCAAATTGCAAGACAGGCCAAACTAGTGGACAGCGATGATGACTTCGTTGTCGTTTTCTGTGCAATGGGAATAACCGCTGAAGAGTACAACTTCTTCGTTCACGATCTGGAAAGGACAGGGGCTCTAGAGAATGCAGCCCTCTTCGTCAATCTGGCGGATGACCCCGCTGTGGAGAGGCTGATTACTCCTCGATTGGCTCTAACGGCTGCAGAGTACCTCGCCTTCGAGCACGACTACCACGTACTTGTGATATACACTGACATGACAAACTACTGCGAGTCCCTACGTCAAATTGGGGCGGCCAGGGAAGAAGTTCCTGGAAGGAGAGGGTACCCCGGATACATGTATACGGATCTTGCGATGCTATACGAGAGAGCCGGACTGGTCAAGGGGAAGAAGGGTTCAATCACCCAATTCCCGATACTTACGATGCCTGGAGATGACATAACACACCCGATTCCAGATCTATCTGGCTACATCACCGAGGGGCAGATCGTTATTTCCAGAGAGTTACACCAAAAGGGAATTTACCCACCAATCAACGTTCTTCCCTCACTAAGCCGTCTGATGAACGCTGGAATTGGGCCCGGGAAGACCAGAGAAGATCACAAGTCAGTTTCTGACCAACTTTACGCAGCCTATGCCCAAGGCAGGGAACTAAGGGGACTTGTGGCAATTGTCGGTGAAGACGCTTTGAACGAGAGGGACCTCCAATTGCTCAAGTTCGCGGACATTTTCGAAGACCAATTCTTGAGGCAGAGCAGGGACGAGGACCGAACAATTCACGAAGGGACTCTGGACCTTGCTTGGAATCTATTGTCAAACATCGACACTAAGTATCTGGTAAGGCTCGACCAGAAGTGGATTGACAAGTATCACCCAACGGATAAGAAGGAATAGTGAGATCACCAAGGAGATTGGAAAATGGCCCTAGACATCAAACCCACGAGATCAGAGTTGATCAATCTGAAGAGGAGGATCAAGCAGACATCGAGTGGATACAATCTTCTGAAGATGAAGAGGGATGGGCTATTCCATGAGTTCCGAACTCTGCTTTCTGAGATGATAGCTGCTAGGGAAGAGTTGGTCGGAACCTTCAGAGATGCTCTTCAGGCAATCAATCTTGCATCTTCAATAGAAGGTGGACTGTCTGTAAAGAGTGCAGCAATAGCTGCATCGAAGCATCCGGAGGTCCAGGTTTCACGGAGAAACATCATGGGAGTAGTGGTACCAAAGGTCGAGGGCCAGAATCTGAAGCTTTCTGCCGAAGATCGAGGGCTTGGCATGGTGGGTGGATCCCCCTACATTGACGAAGCTGCCGATGCATACTCTCTGTTAGTTGAGAAGGTAGTAAAGGCAGCCGAGATGGAAGCGACACTGAAGAGGCTCTTGGAAGAAATAGAGGCCACCAAGAGAAGGGTGAATGCGCTCGAGTTCAAGGTCATCCCAGAGATGGAAGAGGCGCAGACCTTCATCCAACTGAGGCTTGAGGAGATGGAGAGGGAGGAGACATTCCGTCTCAAGCGCTTCAAGAATAAGTGAGTTAGGCAAGAGCAGGGGTCAAATCTGACATCCCTCGAGGAAGGTCCGAGAGTGGGCATGGTGACCGAAGAAATCCTAGTCGATTCCGAGACGTGGGGTACTCGTGAGCTTCTGGAAGTAATTGCTTCAAGATTTTTCGATCTTGGCAATGAAGGTGCTTATCCAAATTCCTGGGAAGTCAATGGAAAGGACGACCTGGGGGTTGGAGAACAGCTACTACGACTAAACACCCACTTGGAACCAATGGGATTGGTAGGCTCACTAGAGGACAGCAACCCACCTGTAATGATAATCTCAAGAGCACCGGTGGGCAGTTCGGTCTTGAGGGGGAGCCAGCAAGTCGCCCTATGGGTCGTAATGGCGGGATTCATGACTCTAGTAGGAGAACATTGGGTTTCCACGTACGATTATGGAAGTACTGGAGTTAGCGAATTCGGGTGGTCATTCTTTTTCTTTACAACCCCTGTGATGTTCTCATTAATCGTAGCTAGCTATTCCAGAGTAATTGTAGCAAGAAAGTTTGGAGTCGAAGTCGGGCACATTGCTCCGATTGTCTTCCCGATCCCTACATGGTGGCCCTTCGGAATCGTGGGATCACTGGGGCAGAAGAAGCCAGATCTGGTGCCGATGCCAAATAGACAGGCACTGGGATCTATCGAAGTGGTCATCCCTATCGTTCTATTCTTGTCAGGAAGCATTCTTACGATATTCGGGCTAATGATGACACCGAGTAGCCCCCCGGAACTCACAACTGCTCCAACGGTTTTCGATACAAACCTGATTACAGGGTATTTGGTCGAATCCTGGATGGGTGGAGAATCAGAAATTAGGCTGCAATGGTTGCATCCAACCGGTATTGCAGGGATTGGGCTGTCAATTATTGGTTGGGGGTTGATGCTCCCAATCCCAGGACTCCCGGGGGATAGGTTGCTGCATGCAATTATTGGCCCATCAGAGATGAGGGAGGGAAGCACACAGACATCGATCTTCCTGATTGTTCTATTCGCCATGGTGTTGGTATTCGCTACAGCACAATGGACTCCATGGATTTTCCTTGCATTCGTAGCAGCATGGCAGAGGTTCAACCCGGATAGTCTACCTCAACCGATTATTTTGGACGAGCATTTCGGACTAGAAGAGAGGTTCAGAAGCAGATTTGTAGCAATCGCAGCGGTTGTTCTGCTGGCAGGAATGCCTAGTAAAGTCCCATCATACGAGATGAGCGGCTATGATGTTGGGGTTTCCACTGAGTCTTGGCCAGAAGAATTGCTTTTTGAGACAGATGATGTGTTGGAATTGCCACTAGTACTGGAACCGAAGGGGGTGATGCCAGTGTCAGGATGGGTACAGTTTAGAGTCGAAGGGGCAGAACCCCTTGGATGGGGATTGAATTCCTCTTGTTCATCTTCTCCCAATATCTGCAGATTCGATGGATTAACGCAGAAAGAAACCCTTGAATTATCAATTTTTATTTCTCCTCCAGAGAATTTTTCTTCACCGCACTTACTAAAGATCCTTGTAGATGTGTCCGGCTTCGAAGTAGAGCATGTGATTAAATTATCAACCTTAAGAAATGAGGGTTTTTCTGAGCCTTTCTGGAACCTTAAGGGAGATTCCGAAGCTCCGATAATATGCAATTTTATGAATATAGGAGAGGGTTTGCTAGTCGTTGAGGGCCCATATTGGAAATCAATTAATGATAGCAATATTAGTGAAGGAACTCAGGAAATTTGCCTCCAAGGACACGAGGGCGCAATACAAAATTCTGATTCTTTCGATGAGCAAGGTAGAGCATTTGGCCCGGTGGTTTTCTTGACTAGGGGGAATGAGACGATCGGCCCCTGGAAGATGTCGATTAACGGTTCAGAACGATCGATCCAAGTGAGTGGGGGGTCATGGACAATTCCAAGTGGCTTCGCGGTGGAAGGCGATACGCTGGTCCATTCTGACTACGGTTCACCTTTCTGTCAATCTGGGGGTGTCGCAAAGCAAGTAAACACCGATTCAAACTGGTCAGAAGAGATGGGTAACTACTCTGCAATTCGCCTAATTGGTAATCAAAGTGGAGAGGGGTCCATTGGAATTGGAACCGAAGGTTGGCTTGCAAAATGTAATTCTGAAGGGGCAATGGAGGCTTTCAGAATCAGAGAATCAGTAGACGTCTATGTCCAACCGAGTGGTTTAGGCAGGGGGATTAATGCAGATGAGTTCGTGATCTCCAATAGAGAGAATATGAGGATGGGCTTGGCTTTGGAGTGGCATGGAGATTCTCCTCAAAGTGGAATCTGGGAAGTTACCATGAACGATTGGGTCGAGGGTGGCAATAGCACCGTAATTACAGCGAAAGCAGTGGGACTACCGGATCTTGAGAGGGTTGTTTGGGTCACTGCAGACGAGTCCGGGATAACAGTTCATCTCTCGGCTAGATGTCCTTCGGAGGGATGTTGATTGAAGGTAGCAATACTCGGAACTGGGGCCTTGGGAGGCGTGATTGCTGGTTGCTTAGCTGATACTGAGGCGGAATTGGTCTGTGTATCAAGGGGTAGGACGGCTGAGATTCTCCAAAGTGGACTAACTATCTTCACTCCCGAGGGATCCGTTGAAATGATCCCAGGGGATCGCTATTCAGTCATTGACAGCGAGAGTGGACCACTGAATGAGAATATGTGCAATTCATGTGATGTTGTCATTATTGCTGGAAAGGCGGACTCTACATCTGCACTTTCCTCAATAGCCGAGGACATTGTGGCAGATGGAGGGTTTGTTGTTAGTATTCAAAACGGCCTAGGAAACGCTGGAATAATCGCTAGCAGAGTTGGTTGGCGAAGGGTGGTGGGCGGCTCTACTACACACTCGGCATGGAGGGACGGAGAGGGCGGAGTGCATTGGACAGGAAGAGGATCATTTTTGATTGGAAGTATGGATAGATCAGACCCTAAACCAATTGAGTCTGAGTTTGTGTCATTATTGCAGGAAGCCGGACTGAATCCAGTGTGGTCATCGGAGATCAATAAGGAAATATGGAGGAAGCTTATGGTAAACGTGGCAATTAATCCGATATGTGCAATTGCTGGAATACGGAACGGTGGTCTGTTAGAAATTCCCGAGCTCTGGGCTCAGTCCCTTGAGGCGATGAGGGAAGCAGAGTCTGTTGCAAGGGCATCCGGAGTTGAATTGGGGGCGATTGATATCGAGGATTACCTCAAGAAAGTGGTCACTTCTACAGCTGAAAATAGAGTCTCAATGCTGCAAGACCTGATGGCAGGTAGGAGAACCGAGATTGATGTGATTTGTGGGGCCGTTATTTCTAAGGGAGAGGAGTGTGGGGTACCGACACCCAGAAACGAGATTCTTCTAGCGCTTGTAAAGGGAATAGAGATGTCCAAGAATCATGATTAGTCGCTCAGCGTTGGCATATGGGGCAGAAAAAGGTAGATCTGTTTGACTGAACTATTCGCTTGATTACCCCCTCACAGTCTCCCTTCATACAACGCTCTCCTTCCCTCCCATAAACCTGGAAATTGTGAACGAAATAACCCATTGCCTCTTCTCCATCAACACCTCTGAAATCCTGCAGTGTCGACCCGCCCGCATCGATTGCCTCGGTGATTACATCATGGGTGGCGGCAGTAATCATCTCCACTCGATTTGAGACGCCTGATTTCCCTGCTACGCTGCTCGCCTTTCTCCTGGGTGAGACACCGGCCCTGAATAGTATCTCACAAACGTAGATGTTTCCGAGTCCGGCAATTACTCTCTGATCCAGCAGTGCAGACTTGATAGGGGTTCTCTTTCCCCTTAGGCCGTCTCCTAGTTCTTCTGGAACAAGATGATTTGGGGTTGGTTCCGGACCGAGATTAGAGAGGAATTTTTGAGTGTCTTGGTCGGATGTGGGAAAGCAGTCCATGAAGCCGAATCTCCGATGATCGGAGTAGACAGCCTTGCTCCCATTGTCGAGATGGACGACCACCCAATCATGGGGGCCATCGCCGCTGCCCACTGGGGCTCCGTTGGAGAAACTACCAGGTCTGCTCTCAATTCCTTCTCCGATTAGAGTCCATCTCCCACTCATCCCAAGATGGCAAAGCCACGTAATGCCTCCTTCAAGGCGGATGAGCAGGTACTTTGCCCGACGATCTACCGACACCACCAAACGATTCCTAAGTGATGTGTCGAAATCTCGTGGGAAAGGAAATCGGAGATCACTTCGTCTCAGTTCGACTGATGTGATCTTCCGACCTATGAGATGTCTCTCCAAACCAAGGCGTACGGTCTCGACCTCGGGTAACTCTGGCACGAATATTGGTCTACGAGGGGGGTCATTACCTTTCGGAGTGACACGACAAAGTTATTCCTCGTAACTTGGCGCATTCAATAGTGGAAGATACTGAAGTGCCAGACTGGGTTTCAAACGAGGTACCGGAAAATCCTCCTGAGACAGTTATTCTAGAGGGTAGTCCGAACGTTACGAGTCAGTCTCCGCAGCAAATCTTCGTGCAAGCGCAGGGAGGTCCCGGAATGATAATGCCCACGACAAATGCGGTTCTGGCCTTGGTACTGGGAATTCTGGGATTAGTGATGTGCGGGATATGCACTGCAGTTCCTGGGTTAATTCTAGCACAAGGGGCTCTGGCAACTACCACTCAGTATCCTGGCCATCCGGACCAAGGAGTTGCGAAGGCTGCTCAGATTGTCTCCTGGATTGCCATTGGCATATCCTTGCTGGTATTTCTGGCATACGGAGTCTTGTTCGCAGCCGCGATAGCCTCAGGTGCCTCAGGCGTCTAATGCACAGGAGAAAACCACATGTTGCTCTTCCAAACCTGTCAAGTCTATTCTTTCTTGAAGAACGAGATCTGATTCTCTGAGTATTCTTTCTGCCTTCTGGAACCTTGAATTATCGTCCCCCTCGGATGATCTCTCGCTTGCTGCCTTCAGACTAAGTAATCCGATCCCACCTGGGGAGAGGAATGAAGTTGCCATTTTTACGAATGTCTCAGCTTGATCTGCTATGCTGAGATCCTGATGAATCCAATTTGCCTTTCCCCTGATGAAGGCAGCAACCTGCTCAGGCTTTCTAGCATCCCCCAATACTGGTACAAGCCCCGGCCTCATGTCTGAGAGTTTTACCAAGTCTCGAACCATGCGGGGAGAAATCTCCACTGCGACCAATTGCCCTCCATGGTGGTTTTCTGCACCGCAAACGAAATCGTGAATATGGCTGACAGTTCCCCCACTGGATGCTCCTAGATACAGGCATGTCGAACCGGGAGTGGGGAGCAGGGGAGATGGGTCTTCTCTTGTTCTGAGTATTGCAGCGGCGACCTTGGACCTAGTGGGATCCCACCTCCTCCACTCTATTCTACCGTCTCTTTTCCTCCTTTCTCCTCGAACTGAGATTCCCTTGACTGCATTCCTAGTCCAGAGGGTTCGACCCTCCTTCCTGACCCCCCAGACTATTTGCTTTGACTTGGTTGCCATCCCTCATCCCCTCTTTGGTGGTTTAGGGAACTTTGCCTTGATTGCCTCAATCTCACTATTTATCTCATCTATCTGGGCTTTACCCCAAGTCTCTCCTTCGAAGTGATCTACTCTAACTGCGATGCTTGCCTTGCCTGCGAGATATCGTGCAATCTTCCCCCTGACCCATCTCGGAGATCGGCTCACCTGTGGCATGGAGAAGAGTATTGCACCGTGTTTTGGAGGTGGAGCGCCTCTCCTGTGGGCTGACATGGCAGCATGAGCGCCTAGAACCTGTAGAGATCCGGATGGCATGCGGGCAAGCCTCTCCCTACCTCCTGCAATGGAAACCATCTTGGCGGCTGATATTGGTCCCAGCAGTGCGCTTAGTGATGGCACGTGAGTAGTAGCAATTTCCCTAATCGAAGCTTCCAATTGTTCCAGAATTTCTGATGAAGAGGTAACTGTCAAGGCATGTGAGGACATGGATGACCACTCGAAATCAGAGGGCATGTGTTTTGGTGGTGAAACACCTAGCTTCTCCGCAGCTTCAATGATCGTTTCAGAAGACGCAATGGAGAGTGGGATTTCATGCCTCTGAGAATCCAAGTCAGCCTCTGTGATGAAAAGACCGGCCCATTCGATGCAACGAGATTCGGATGTCGTCCAATATGCGCGGGCCTCCAGAGTTGCTGAAACAAGCATGTCAAGCCTCCTGTCCATGTCTTTGGAAGAGTCGGCGACGCCCATCTTCGCTAGCAGCAATGTAGCTTTCTGGAAGACCTCCTCCGATTCATCCCACCTGGGCCAGTTTGATTCTGAGAGAGCCCCCATAGGATCTATTTCCGCTTCTGGGAATCTTTCAGACAGAGTTTTTACCTCGGGAAGTCGACGGCCTTGTTGAATCTTCAACAGTCTTTTTGCCACCCTAGATGGCGACATTTGGCCATCCCACAAAATCTCGTCGACAATGTTGCCATGATCATCGACGACACGTGATAGTCGCCAATCGAAGAGGATTTGCATGGCCCCTCCAATCGGTACGATGGCTTGAACGGTGCGGCACTGCATTGGTAGATGGACGAATAGTTGAATAGTCGGAAGGCTCAGGGTAGCTCGGTTCTCGTTAATACGACAATGGTGATAGAGATGTTTTGTCCTGTGTGTGGTGCGCTTTCATATCCAGATGAAAGGGGTTGGATAAAGTGCCCAGATTACAAATGTGGATACGAGGGGCCACTATCGGGAGAAGATGGAAAAGGGTCTGAATTTACTGATCCTATGACTGGGGAGACTATCGATCTTGCCAATACAATGGCTACAACTGATTCTAAGTCTCTGAAACATCTGACTGAGGTAGTGGAAGAAGACGGCCCGCAAGGAACGCTGAGGGAGGGTGACTACATATGCCCAAAGTGCAATGGGAGGAATGCTTACGTCCACATGCAGCAAACCAGATCTTCTGATGAGCCAGAGACCAAGTTCTGCACATGTGCTAATCTCGAGTGCAAGCATAAGTGGAGGGAGTACCAGTAGATAATTCTGGTTTGGTGCCAATAAGCATCAAGAGCCTCCTATGAAGTAGATGGATATCGAGGTGAGTGGATGCTTAGAATCACAGCCAAGCAGCAACTAATGAGAGAGATTGTGGATATACTATCTGTCCTTACCTCTGAGGCTAAACTGGTATGGGGTGAAAAGGGCCTAAGCGTATCAGTAGTTGATGGTTCACACGTGGCACTTCTCTCAGCAACAATTGCCGATGAGTGCTTCGAAACATATGAAGTAGAACCTGTGGAGATCGGGCTTGACCTGCAAAAAATGCGAGATTTACTCACACTAGCGGGTCCGAGTGACCTCGTTGAGATGGACTATGACGATGCGGTGGGAGCGATAAACGTCAGAGTTGGAGAAGTGCTAATGATACTCAGAGGGATTGACACCAGTACAATGGATAATCCCAACCAACCAAATCTAGAGTTCAAGTCAAAGGCCACCATCGACTCAGAGAAGCTGTCCAGGGCCTTGAGAGCTGCAAAGTTTGTAGGAGGGGAAGTAGACCTCAGCATGGACAAGAATGAGTTAGCTGTATCGGTCACCGTTGAGGCGGGCGAGGGAGTTAATGTGAAGTTCGAATCGGGAGAGTTGAGTGAGTTAACTTGTGCATCGCCGACACATTCGACTTATTCTCTACAGTATCTTGGTGAGTTGACCAAGAAACTAGCTGGTGGCTTCACGAATGAAGTCTCACTTGAGTTTGAGGAGAAGTACCCCCTACGGCTTACGTGGATGAGCAACGAAGGTGGGGCAAGGTGGATTTACTTCCTAGCTCCAAGAATTGTCAATGACTGACCCGTGAACTCATCAATGGCCCCCTCTCCGGACTTCTCGTGCCTAGCAGGATCTGCGTCATCATTCCCACGGTGGACAACTCAACGGAGCTTGCAGTGGTGTTGGATGGGCTATCGAATCAAACATTCGAAGAAATAGACGTGGTAGTTGTTGGGCCTGATGGAGATCCAGGGAGGAGAGTGACCGAGGAGAGGGGGTTCAGATACATAGATGACAGAGGTTCGGGGAATAGGGCGGATGCCTGCAATGTAGCCATCGAAGAGACTGATTCTGAATTAGTCTTCTTCACTGATGACGATGTTATCGTACCTCAAGACTGGGTAGAGAAATTGGAGAGATGGTTCGAACGTCCCGAGGTTTCCGGAGTAGGTGGGCCAAACTTCGCACCTGTTGAAGAGTCGGATATTTGGCAGAAATCTATCGATGTTGCTTTCTGCAACAAGTTCCTAACGGCTGGAACTAATTATGGCAGAAAGACAGAAGGGACTCTTGAGGAGGTGGAGCAACTTCCTGGGGTGAACTCAGCATACAGGAGAGTGGTATTGGAGGAAGTTGGGGGATTTGACCGTGGGGCGATAGGTGCCGAAGACGTAATGATGGATCATCGGATTAGATCATCGGGGCACCGTCTCTGGTCCGATGGGACTGCAACTATGTGGCATCGGAGAAGAGGTATCGGAAGGGTGAGGAAGCAGATTAGAAACTACGGCCTTGTTAGGACTCTGGCAGGAAAGAGATACCCGAGCCTTTGGGGATGGAGTCATGGATTGGTTTCTGCATTCCCGATTCTAGTCTGTTTTTCACTAATGACTTGCATTTGGGGTTGTCTAAATGGAGGTCTTGCTTGGCCTTCATTCTGGGATATTTCAACCGAAGCAGTGCCACTTGGAGTGGAAAGGGCATCTGTGCACCAATTGCCCACTTTGGCGATCTTGTTCAATATCATTGCATGGTCTGGAGCGATTCTAGGACCCTCTCCCAGCAAGAGTCCGATTACAGTAATTTTTTCGTCGCTTATTTCTTTCATGCTGTTGTGGGATTACGGGATTGGGGTAAACAAAGCCAGAATAAGTATCCTAACAGGAAGTCCCAATTCACAGATTGATGACAAAGATAGGGGTTAGTTATTCCTTCTCTTTTTCCATCTTGAGGGAATCATGTGATCTGATTCAATAAGCCAAGTTGGTTGCCTTGGGCGCCAAAATAGCATTGTGAATAAACCGAAGAACACACCTCCAAGAACTAGATTAAACCAACCTTCACTGATATAATCTGGACTGGCATTGAAAAATGCCCAAACGAATGAAGGCAGTATTCCGACGATGAGGCAAATAAGTATCTCTTCAATTATGACTTCCGAGCGATTTCTTCTATTGGGAATGAAAGGAGGGTTTTCGTTCCAACCAGATTGTCCCCTCACCACCAGTCTAACTCCATCTGCTATAGGAACTCGAGTTCTTCCTCTGGAGTAGACCGTTAGGGTTTGTGCCTTTCCTGACCTCCATCTCCGAATCAAAGTCGGACTATTGGCACCATTTACGAATGGTCTTCCATCACATACCTTACCCCAATAGTCTTGTGTAGAATCTGCCAATGATTCCGAAGAGCCATCAACTCCGGATATTAGACCTCTGGAGTATGCCAGCTGCCACTCTGATTCGGAAGCAATCTCCATTCCCGAATTCTGTTCAATTCTAGCCACTTCTTCGAAGTCCAACGGCCTTTTCGAGATTCTAAATGGATATTCTATTTTTACCTCGTGGCGTGGCCCAATTGCTCCGAAAAGAATTGAGCGATTATCGGAACCGACCATTGTCGAACCAGGCTCTACCGAAACCCAGGGAATCTGGGTTTCATCCAACATTATCCCTCCAATGAACCTAGCTCTCCAGTCTGAATCGACCACTGCGATGCGTAGACGTTGCCATTCTCCAGTAGATTGCTATGCGTTCCACGCTCCACTATCGCCCCGTCGACCATTGCAACAATCTCATCAGCATTCCTGATGGTTGCTAAACGGTGTGCTACTGCTATGGTGATTCTCTTCTTGCTGCCATTTGAACTGCCGAACAGGGACTCCTGGATGCGTTTCTCCGTCTCAGCATCGAGTGCTGCGCTGGCCTCGTCTAGAATCAGTAGGTCTGGATCCTTCAATAATGCCCTGGCAAGACTAATTCTTGCCCGCTGGCCACCTGAAAGCATCACACCTCGATCTCCAACCATCGTATCCAAACCATCGGGGAGGCTAGAGACAAACTCAGTCGCTCCAGCTGCCTCTAGGGCACTGAGAATCTGATCATCGTCTGAATCCCTAGCGTATGCAACGTTCTCCCCAATAGTCCCAAAGAATAGAAACGGATCTTGGGAGACGAAACCTATTCTCTCCCTGATTGATTCTATCTTGTAGTCGTTGATATCCCTGTTATTGATCATCACCTGTCCTCCCTGCGGCTCGTAGAATCTCTCTATCAGTTTCAGTATCGTGCTCTTCCCTGCTCCAGTGTGACCCATGACTCCGAGAAATTCTCCCGATGAAGTAGAGAGTGTTATTCCGTTGAGGACGTTTGTATCTGATGTGGGATATGCGAATGAGACATTGTCGAATCTGAGTGATTCGATTGGCCCGTCCAATGGCACTGCTCCGTCCTTGTCAAAGATAGACGGTTCCAAGTCAATTATTGCGAATACCCTCTTCGATGAAGCCTCACCTTTCTGGAGTTGATTTAGCAGCATTCCAAGAATGAACATAGGCATTGTCATTCTAGTGGAAATAAGAAGGAAAGTAACGAACTGCCCGACAGTTATCTCCCCTGTTTCCATGACCCAACCGCCTGCTGAGGTTAGCAAGCCGAATGATATGCCCGCCACAACATAAATCCCGGGGATGAATCGGTTTCTGATGAATGCAGCTTGAATGGCAGCGTCACGGTAATCCCCGCTCTGCCTTCCGATTCTTTCACTCTCAAACTCCTTGGCGTTATACGCCTGTACAACAGTTACGCCAGTAAGCACGTTTTCCAAGATTGCAACAATTCCACCGGTGCTCTCTCGCTGTTTCCGATATTTCCTCTGAACTCTAGTGGAGAACCAAATCACCATTGGAACAATGATCACCAATGGTGCAAATAGGATTAGAGCCAGTTTTGGAGACATCCAGAACATAATGACGAATGCCGTTGTGAATGTAATTGTGATTCTGATCATACTTGTACTAGCATCTGAAATTATATCCTCAAGTTGGGCCACATCTGCTGATAGTACGGACATCAGATTGCCGGTCTGTCGACTTTCAAAGTACGATGCTTCCATATTCAAAAGCGAGTTTGTGGCGTCCATACGAATATCGTGTTGAGCCATATATGCAGTTGATTGCCAAAGTTGATTGCTGAGCCCCTGGAAAATGGCTAGGAAAGTAAAAGAAGCCATAATCAGGAGTCCGAATCCAAGTTCTACAGAGTCTATTGGCCCTAAATCGGGGATTGGTCCCCAATTTACCAGTTCCTCAATTCTAGAGTTGGTGAATGTCTTGGATTGGTAATAATCTGCAGCCATTCCGATTGCGATGAAGGGGATGAGATCGAAGGCACGGGCTCCTGCGTTTGCTAGAATTCCACCAAGTGCCCTTTTCCAATATCTAGTGACATAAGGCACAACCCTCCAGATCTTTCTACCGACTACTTGGTTGACATCTTCAAGCTCTGACATATCCTTGCTCAGCGAAGCTCCGACATCCCCTGCCTCTTGTTCGCTTTCTGACACAGGCTTTCGTAAAGCAAAGGGCGTTTCAATGCTTCAGTCACAATTTGTAATTTGCTTAGTCATGAGTGAGAAAGTGGTGCGCCCGCCGGGATTCGAACCCGGGACAAGAGG
>CAYFGC010000024.1:0-7579 GCA_964342625.1 uncultured Candidatus Poseidoniales archaeon
CATTATTATGTTAGGTGTGTAAAATTTTGGCAGTAGAATTGAATAGAATATCATCAGGAAGATGAAAACCTGCTGCAAAAAATGAGTTTATTATTTCTTTTTCACGAATCTTGTAATCATTAGATGAGCGAAATTTCTCTAGCATCTTTTCATCCGACCATTTCGTGTAAACAATCACTCTCTCAGCATCTTCGGCGAATGTAAAACCATCACAACCATTTTCCATTGCAGACGAAAGAAATTCAACCATTGCGTTATTTATTTCAGTTGTGATTTCACTGTTATTTTTGTTGGTTACCCACATCCTAATCACGGGTGATGCATTCATACATCTCCGATTGAGTTAACTGCTTTACTATTTCTTACATCGCATCTACATGGGTAACCTAGAATCCAGAGAGGATTGCCCCCAATAAATCGAGAAATCCAACCGTTGTTTCAGCGGCAGCCTGAATCGCAGTAGCGCCGGTGTCCAGATCTGCCAATTTTTCCACTGGGTCCCTTTTCTGTCTGTTCTTTACGAGAGATGGATCGCCAACTTCCCCCTCCTCGTATGATTCCAATTCTCCCTGGTCGAACCACATCGAACCGCATTTTAGGCAACCATCGACCTCGTAGCTTTTTCCACCCGGGGAGACGGTAAATTTGGACATCTCAATCGGGCGTCGGGGTCGAATAGATAGGCAATCCGGGCAAAAGATTCCTGCCGGAGAGCCTGTGAATACTCTCTTTTTCAGTCTCAGATAGTCACCCTGTTCCATGTTGCTTTCCAACCAGGGCTTATCGGCGAGTGTGCCCTTGCATTTCCCGCATTCGCAGGTCCTTCCGCTCCACCACTCGCCCTTTTCCTCCATTTCCGTAACGCACCGGGGGCACATTACAGGAGGCATGGGCAATGATTGAAGGAGTAGATTTTATTTTTTGTGCCGGCGTGTATCACAATCTTTAGGCTGGGCCCTTTGCCACTTCTATTACACCCGCATCATAATGGGCAGGGAGAATTGCTTGGGCGTAATGAGCTCATAACATTAGTTGTAGCAGATATAGGAAACCTAGGAAAGCGTGAATGATGATTAATCCCATCATCACATCCGATAACCTGCCGTGCAAATCCTTCATGCGTGCGAATGGTTCGCCAGCAACCTTCTTCGCGCTGGTCTTGCGCCCAAGACTCCACAAATATGTCATCAAACCAAGTCCAAGTAAACCACTCCAACCATGGAAATGACCAGGTTTCAAGGTCTCGATTCCAAGATCTTCAGAAGCCAGAAAGGTCGATGCGATACGAGCCATGAAGGCCAGGACGATTACGGCAATAACTAGGCGAAAAAGTCGTCCCCCCTCGATCTCGTGGCGCTCAAGCGCAGCAACCCTCTCAGCACCCTTCAGTTCGATGCTCTTTGAACGCCATTCTCGCTGCCGAACAAACTCTCGGATGACAAGCAGTGCAGCGAAGGGGTGGAGTAGTAGAACGAACACCTGGATTGGATCCATGAGAAATCAAGCCTCTTCCTCTTCGAACATTTGTTGCTTGATTAGCAAGACCCAGTAAAACAAGAGGAAGGTGAACAAGGCCCAGATGCAGCACATTTCCAACCATCCCCAGTAAAAGCCGGGCTTGAGCATGAAACCAATAGAGGGTGCTGGTCTTGAATGGTTTCCCTTGGCATTTGTGATTCACCATCATGGCCCCTAGGGAACAACCACGCTAGATGAGTGTCAGAAGAATCGTCCTCAAAAACCAAGAGCCGAGGCCCCCAGACGGAGACATGGGTAGTCTCGAATTTATGGGAATACCTAACTGGCTGGCATTCGCAGTGATAGGATTCGTCTTCATTCTCATGGTGCGGGGATCATTTTTCTGACCTCATGACTATGCCAATCCTGGTCCCTAACTACGGCCCCATAGTGATTGAAAATCCCTCGAGTACGACGGTTGCTCTGTGACGTAGCAAAACCACATATGAAATAACAAACCCATTTAGTAAAATTATGGAACGAGAGTTCGATGCTGGACATTTCGACACTTTCGCAGCTTCTCGAAGATCTACTCGAGACTTTCTTCCAACACCAGTTCCAGGTGAGGTGATCGAGGAAATTATCGCTGCCGGACTGACTTCACCGAGTTGGAGTAACACCAGACCGTTCGTGGTAGCAGTAGCAGAAGGAGAGGTCAGAGACCGGTTATCTGAGGAATTCCTAAGTCGATTTGAGTTAGTAAAAACGGGACAAGGAGAGGGGGTGCTTGGGAAAATCAAGGCTCTAATTCGCAGGAAAGGGTTGCCCACTAGCAATTGGTTAGTTCTCAAAAGATATCACAAGGATCTACTGCCAAGATCACAAAGAATTGGCAAGGAATTATTCACTCAAATGGAAATTGATAGGGATGACAAAGATGCCAGGGATAGATTCTGGGCTAGGAATTACGAATTCTTCGGCGCACCCGTGGAGTTGTTCTTGTTCACTCACAAAAGTCTAGGCAAGTTCGCAGCCTCTGATGCTGGACTTTTCATGCAGAATCTAATGCTTTCAGCGCATTCCAAAGGATTGGGGACTTGCGCTCAAGGCTCCGTCGCAGTTTGGGAAGATGCGGTTCGAAAGGAGTTTGAGATTAGCAGAAATTACTCCCTTCTTTGTGGGATATGTGTTGGATATCCGAGTCAGGGCCAAGTAAACAAATTTGAAGCGAACAGAATACCCCCCTCGGAGATAATGCTTCCAGAGAAGGGTCAATCCTAATCGGAAACATTGCCTTCCCTGATCGCACAAATGCCTCAATTAGGGATGTGTTTATTTCTGGATAGTCCGTAACGGAACTGTGCTGGAACTGAGCTTTCGCAAGGCGGACGAAGCAGATCTCCCCGCACTCGTGTCACTGTTCGTCGATGACCCATTAGGCGCTCAACGAGAGGATCCCTCCATGCCGCTGAATCCCGCTTACGGTGCTGCCTTTGTGGCCATCGATAGTGATCCGAATAACGAGGTGATTGTTATAGAAAGCGAGGGGAGGCTCGTGGGAACTATTCAGCTGACCTTCTTAGCCAATCTAACGCATAGAGGGGCTTGGCGCTGTCAAGTCGAGGGCGTTCGGATCCACAGTGATTATCGTCGCCGAGGAGTCGGGACTCGCGTCTTAGGTTGGGCAATCTCGCGGGCCGAAGAGAGGGGTTGCTCAATGGTGCAGTTGACATCGGACAAACAGCGTCTTGAGGCGATTGGTTTCTACGAGAAGATTGGTTTTCGGGCCACTCACGAGGGCTTCAAGCGGATGCTGTAGAATAGATTTACTGCGATACCATAACGCTAGGGAATATGTCAGAACAAGAAAGGACTTGCTACCAAAAATGATCCAATCAACGATCCCCCAATGATGTTCATCTGGAAAATCTTGGGATACTCCTCTCTCGCCCCCCATGAAAATGTCTTACGAATCCATACTTTCTGATTGACCGAGCAATTTCCCACATACAGAAGTATGACTATGCCAATCGAAATTCGAATGTAATCAGGTGCCGTTAAGTCCATGGACGTAATTATGAGAGCCGCTTTATGATGCATTCGTCAAATATACGAGGAGATAAGAATAATATCGTTCGCAACATCCCCTCGCACGTGAACCCGAGTGAGCGCGGATCAGGGTCCATTGGCATTGGAGCCATGATAGTCTTCATAGCACTAATTCTGGTAGCTGCTGTAGCTTCAACAGTCATAATTAGCACCATTGAGAAATTGCAACAAGATAACGAGGACACCAGTGCAGAGGCCGTTAATCAATTAGCGAATAAGGTGGTAATGGAGTCGGCGTTCGTAAGCTTCAACGGTGCTGCTGACTGTACTGCCACTCTTTACCAGCACTCTGGATTTAGTGGATGGTCGGCCCTATACACAGTGGGCGATTACTCCAACGTACCAAATTCCGCTGGAGGCACATTCTTGGACCCCGATGGAGATGGTGTGGACGAGGCTGTCTCAGATGACGCAACGACGATCAAAGTAGACGATGGCTGCGAGATAATCATGTACAACGGGAATGATTTCGGCTCCGGGGGAGTTCCAGGTGGCCAAACATCCTGGTCAGCTAGGCTTGGTCCTGGAGACCACTCCCTCTCCGATATTAATGAGAAAGCGAGACCCCAAAATTGTGGCGGAACCAGTTGCAATGATCAAATATCTTCTCTCAAGGTATTAGGTTTTGAATTAGAATTGGTAATGAAGCTTTCATCTGGATCCGACAATCTCATGGCTGGGGATATTTCCTGGGCGGCCTCGTGTTCAGACGGCACCACCGCTAGCATCGACTCCGAGAATATCTCACACTCTGGATCTAGCTTAATCGATGGAACCAATACACTAGGGCAAGAAAACAATTTTATCTGGTCGGAAGAAATTGAGACGAGAATGATTTTCAAAGTCGAGGCCACTCTGAGGAACTGTTCACCTCAGATCGGGGATCAAATAGAAATGTACGTTCACGTTGATGGAGGGGCTTCCACCTATTATTTACTCAATATCAGATCTCTGGATAGAGGCAATGACTTGATGTTCAACTCGTGAGAGAGAGTCTGGTAGAGCAATTGACGACTGGTTCCGGGACATTCCCTGCTTTGTTTGTTCGCTTGATCCTGTGCTAATGGCCTTCTTCCCTCAGGTTCGTCCACAATGACCACATCCCCAATGCCGCGGCTGCAAACCAAGCGACCTCTAGGATGAAGAATGCCCATTCGTCAATTAGGTAGGCACGAATAGCGAGGAGACCAGAGCCCAGTGCCATCAGCCCCAGGTATGGGGCGGCCTTGCTGTGCAGGATGTCCCGCGTCTCCATGAAGAATGCACTCAGGATGAGCATCATCCCCAGGTATGCTACCGCCTCGCTATGGGCGAGGTCGAGCAATGCGTCTATCACGTTACGTCACCGGCCCTCGAATGCCCCGGTAGACCAGACCGGGTGATTGGAAGTGGACTTGTCCAAGCATGACCTCCCCTCGGAGTCTTTCTACTTGAATGGAGTCTCTGAGTACTAGGCATTGTTCGTGGAGGAGATGGAGCGGCTCTTGTACTCCGAATAGTTTCCCGGCCAGACCACGATGCTCCCATCCCCCTGCAGGTCCCATATGGTGTCGCACACCTTATCCAGGAAGTACCGGTCGTGACTGACTGTGATTATCCCTCCATCGAACTCTCTCAGAGCCGTCTCAAGAGCCTCCTTGGCATCCGTGTCAAGGTGGTTTGTGGGTTCGTCGAGAAGTAGCATGTTGTTCTCCTCCAACAGGAGCCTTAGAAGGGCTATCCTGGCTCTCTCGCCTCCACTGAGCTTGCTTAGTGGCGTGGATACCATCTCCTTGGAGAACTGGAACTGGCCGAGCAGGGCCCTTAGGTCTCCGTAGTCCATCCTGGGCTTGAGTCTCCGGACCTCATCGATTGGCGTCAGATCAAAGTCAAGTGTCCTATGGTCCTGGTGGAAGTATCCGATTTGCACACCGGGACTGATCTCTATCGCCCCGGAGTCGAGTCCGAGGTCTCCCGTTATTAGGCGAAGCAGCGTGGTCTTCCCAACTCCGTTGGGCCCAATCACGCCGATCTTCTGCCCCCTCCTGATACTCACCCCGACATCCTCCAAGATTGGCCTTTCCAGTGATTCGAATGACAGGTTGGCATCCCGGAACTCCAGTACGTCCAGACTGCTCTTCTCGGCTGACTGAAGGTTGAACTTGAGGCTCTGCCTCTTCCTAGGCTTAATCGACTTTAGCCACTTCAGTTCCCTCTGGGCACGGGTTATCATGAAGTGCTTCTGGGATACGGACTTGTCGAATTTGTTGGATCTCTTCATCGACTGCATCGCCCCCTGCAACCTCTTGATCTCCTTCTGCGTCTTCTCTATCCTGTCATTGAGAGTCTGAAGGAAGATCTCCTTCTGCTTTAGGTACGATGTGTAGTTCCCGGGATAACCCTTGATGTGAGCGTCTTGGATCTCCACGATGTTGTTGCATACCCTATCGAGGAAGTATCGGTCGTGGCTAACTATCATCAGCGCGCCCTCGAACCTGTTGAGGAACCTCTCGAGCCACTCCAGGGTGTTGAAGTCCAGGTGGTTCGTAGGCTCGTCGAGGAAGAAGACGTCGATCTGGTCAAGTCCGACGAGCTGCCGAGCTAGAGCTACCTTTGCCCTCTCCCCTCCGGAGAGGGAGTTTAGCGGGACCTCCATAGAGCTCTGATCGAGGTTCAGGGCCTTGAGAATCTCTGTGGCGTGGCCGGCTACGTCCCCCCCGCCTGAGCGTGCCATTAGACTCTGCAGCTCCTGGTACCTATCCATGGTCGGCTGCCATTCACCGTCGTAGAAAGAGGGTTCCTCCATCCTCCGCTCGATATCCAATATCTCCTCCTCAAGCTCGAGGAACTGCCTCCCTCTGCGGTTGAGCTCCTGGCCCAGTGTGGCCTCATCATCGATGTCCCGGACCTGAGTCAGGAAGGCGAGCCTGAGTGCGGGTGCGAAAGAGATGTCACCGACATCCTGATCCTGGTTGCTGATGGTCCGTAGCAAGGTGGTCTTGCCCGAGCCGTTGTGACCGATGACGCCGATTCTATCGCCCTCGTCGATTCGGAGGTTGACTCCCTCGAGGACGGTGAGCGGACCGAAGGCCCTGTGAACCTCCTCGAGTCGTATTAGTTCCCGGGCCACAGCCTTCGCGAGAGACTCCCCTACAAGTAACCGATTACTTCCTGGAGGCTAGTATTATCCCATCGGGTTGCTCCAATGGGTCCTTATCGTCAAGAGTGATTGAGAATCCTGCTTCCTCAAGGGATGCCTTGCATGACTCGTGAATATCCGCGCCATGTGTCCCTACTATTATGCTGGAGATTCTCTCGCTAATGTTAGGATCCGCAGCTAGATCCCGGCAGATTCCCTCTTCCGCCCCTTGAACGTCCATGCTGACCAGGAGTTCAGAGTTCGGAACCGATCCGAGAAGGCTAGCTAGGTCGACTAGCTGGACGACCATCGAGTCAGCATCATCTGAGGAGTTTGCGGATCTGACGGATGCGCCGTATCCGAATTTAATCTTCATCGGGCCATCATTTAGCCCATCCTTTCCCACTACTGCTGAGTTGAGAACGGATATGCCAGTGACCCCGTTTATCATCGAGCCCTCCATTATTCTGCTGCACATCTTCGGATGGGCCTCTACTGCGAAAACGTCAATTTCTGGTCGTGTCTTCTTTGCAAGCAAGGAGTAGTATCCCCACGCGGCCCCGATGTTGATGTATGCCCCGGACTCTGTGAGTGAGTCGAGGGCTTCCAGGAAATGACCCTCTTCCTCCGGTTCGTGCAGAATCCCGAGGGTGTTGCTCTTGTATCTCTTAATCTGATGTCGAGTCAACCATTTTCTAGGGACTGCGATGGAGTTGTCGAACCTGAAGATTCTCACGGGCAAACCAAGTATGGTTAGTATTTGAATTGATTACCAGCCATAGCAGACCAAGACTCTGGCAACTATGACCTGGTTTTTGCCTTCTTTGGAGGTCCCTTCCTTCCCTTTCTCTTATCCTTGTACCTGACTGGCTGCTTGCCCTTGTGCTTGCCCTT
>CAYFGC010000024.1:7679-15527 GCA_964342625.1 uncultured Candidatus Poseidoniales archaeon
TGCTTGCCCTTGTGCTTGCCCTTACGCCGGCCATTTCGATGGTCGTTTCTTTTTCCGTTCTGGTTTGAGGAGCGATACTGCTTGCTCTTCCTTGACCTTCGGGCCCTCTTGTTGTTCTTGGGCCCCCTAGAATTGCTGCCTCCCGTGAATTTCACAGGGGGTGCCATCACGAACTCCCGCTCCTCCAGGATGTCGACATCTGGCTCCGTGAATCTGCACTTGATGCCGACCTCTTGCTGTATCCTCTTGTACTTCCTATTCTGGGACCTCTGGACCAGCGAGACGACTGTCCCCGTAGACCCTGCCCTCGCAGTCCTCCCACTTCGGTGCTTGTACGCCTTTCCATCATCCGGGGGGTCGAAGTGGATGACGCAGTTTACGTCAGTAACATCGATTCCCCTGGAAGCGACGTCAGTGGCTATCAGGACCCGGGAACGACCAGCGCTGAACTTCTGCATCGACCTGTCCCTCTGCTTCTGGTTCATCCCCCCGTGGAGAGTGGTGAATGATGCTCCGATCTCGCTCATCTCGTCGCCCAGACGGTTTACCCCGGCCCTAGTCCGGCAGAATATGATGCTGCGACCGCACTTCTCGGTGATGTATGCAGAGAGGTCGGCCTTGCCTCTGGAGTTTATCTTCCAGAAGAGGTGTTGCATGCTGTCCATGCTGACCTCCTCGGGGCCTATCCCTATTCTGGCAGGGTCATTCTGGTATGACTTGACAATCTCTGCCACATCATCGTCCAGGGTGGCGCTGAAGAGTATCGTCTGCCTTTCAGGGCTGCACTTGTCGAGAATCGAGCAAACGGGTTCCATGAATCCCATATCGGCCATCCTGTCGGCCTCGTCCAGGACAACGATGCCGACGTCATCTAGGCGTAGGGCGTCCCTATCGAGGAGGTCGATGAGTCGGCCCGGGCAGGCCACCAGCACCTCCACCCCCTGATTCAGCCTCCTCAGTTGTCCCTTGTATGGAGTTCCCCCATAAACCGAGAGAACTCCGAAACCGGACGACCTGGCCAACGGCTGGAGGACCTGCCGTATCTGCTCTGCCAGCTCCCTAGTTGGAGTGAGAATCAATGATGTCGGCCTCTTCGACTTGGCCTCCTTGGTTCGCGAGATCAATGGGAGCCCGAATGCCAGCGTCTTCCCAGAGCCGGTTGGTGCTCTGCAGCAAACGTCCCTCCCGAGCATTGCATCGGGAATCGACTCTCGTTGCACCTCGAAGGGTTCCACTATCCCCTCTCCGCGCAAAACGTCGACCAATGCCGGCTCGACCCCTAAATCTGAAAATCGAACCAACCTGCTCCTCTAATCCGCCGCGCCCTCCACTCCCTATTTAGTATGGAGAGTAAGAAATGGGGGGGCGGGAGCCTCAGCAACTGGATTCGACGAAAGCCGTGGCCCCCTGTTCACAGTGACTTGCGATTCAACTCGGAGAAAAGCTGGGATGGAATATCACTCTCGACTCTCATCCTCCTCCCGTTGGGGTGCTCAAACCCCAAAGAGGAAGCGTGCAGGCAGAGCCTGTTAACGCTGGCCTTGCCGCGACCGTAACGGGTATCTCCGGAAACTGGGCAACCCAAATCGCTCATGTGGAGCCTTATCTGTGCCCTCCTCCCCGTATCTATCTTGATTCTGATCAGCGTGTGAATCGGTCCGGTTTGCTCGATACTCCAGTTTGTTATCGCCTCCTTGCCTCCTCTCTCGCCCTTCTGTATCAGCCTGACTCGCTTGTCCTTTGTCTCCTTGACTCGTGCCCTCTGTACGCCGGATTCGGTACTCGGCTTGCCGAACACGACTGCGTGGTATATCCTCTCGACTGAGCGATCCTTGAACTGCCGCTGTAGCATGTCTCTCGCCTGAGTTGACTTTGCCAGAATGAGGCATCCTGAGGTCTCCCTGTCAAGTCGATGGACTAGATGGACCCGGGTCGAGTGGTTCTTGGAAGACCAGGCGAGCGCCCGGTCGAACATGGTGTCGGCCTCCCCCCTTGGCGTAGCGACCGAGAGTAGTCCGGCAGGCTTGTTGACCACCAGGATCTCGGAATCGTCGTAGAGAACCTCGGGTTCGGGTATCCCATCTGTCTTCTTCCTTGCTGGCCCATCGCCCTCCGAACGAGAAAGGGTCTCCACGATGGAGCCCTTGTGGACTGTCTCCTTGGCACGTGATGCCTTGATTCCATCAACGAGAACGCGCCCATGATCGATCATCCTGCGGAGCGAGTTCTTCTTGGCGGTTGGGTGGAGGGCAGAGAGGATATCGATCAGGTGCCCCTTCTCGTCGGTTTCCACCCTGGGGTTCGCCATGAGCGGGGCAGAGGGAGTGAGTCATCAAGTTTGACTGGGAGTTTGGGGGAACTGTCACCCATCTGTGAAATAGTCGTTCGATTTGGGAACCACCCATGAAGTGGACCGAGGAGATGATGGGGGACCAGAGCGGGAAGGTCGCCATAGTGACGGGTTCCAACACTGGAATAGGTTTCCACATGGCAAGGGCCCTGGCTTCCAAGGGTGCTATGGTGATCATGGCATGCAGGGATTCCGAGAAGGCCGGGGCCGCCATGCGCAGTATCCAAGATGAGTTTCCGGGCTCGGATGTTTCTACTTCAGTACTTGACTTGGCAGACCTATCCAGTGTGCATTCTTTCTCTAAGAGCTTCTCCTTGGGAGCGGATCGCTTGGACATCCTGATCAACAATGCTGGCGTCATGATCCCTCCCAAGTCAAGGACGAAGGATGGGTTCGAGCTCCAGTTCGGGACAAATCACCTTGGTCACTTCGCACTAACTGGGTATCTGATGCCAATCCTGGAGAAGACCGAGGGAAGCAGGGTTGTGACTGTCTCGAGCATCGCGCACAACCCGGGTGTCATCGACTTCGAAGACCTTCACGGAGACAGGAAGAGGTACAACAAGTGGGGTTTCTACTCGCAGAGCAAGATTGCGAACCTTATCTTCTCGCTAGAGTTGTCTAGGAGACTGGAGAGGAGCGGTTCGGGAGTCTGCGCGATAGCGAGTCATCCGGGATACTCTGCGACTGACCTGCAAAGGCACTCACTCTTCTGGAGGTTCCTGAATCTGATAGTGGCGATTCCTGCGAGGAGGGGGGCGGAGGCAACCCTCTATGCGGCTACCGAGGATGACGCTCTGAGCCACCCATACTGGGGTCCGTCTGGGATAATCGAGATGAGGGGGTGGACTGGTAAGGCCAGGATAAACGCGAAGGCCAGTAACGAGGAGACTGCGAGGAGGCTCTGGGAGGTAAGCGAGAGGCTAACCGGAGTCGAGTTCCTCAGCGAGGATTGATGGGATGATCGAGGAGTTTGTGGCAGCCACGATAGTCCTGATACTAACTCCTGGCTGGGCTATAGCACTCCTAGCCGTCTCAGCCTACATCTGGAAGTGGCTCAGATCTCGTTCGGAGTGAGTCAGACCAGTCGTCCTTCCATCCCTCCGGCGACCTCGATGACCTGTCCGGTAATGTGGCCTGAGACCTCGTCTGATGACAGGGCAATTATGGCCATGGCAACGTCATTGGGAGTAGCCAGCTTCTTGAGTGCCATCGTGGACTTCGCCCTTTCCATTACCGCCTCTTCTAGCCCGGATTCGACCTTCTTCTCGGTGAGAGTCCAGCCCGGCGCCACGGCATTCACCCTGACCGAGCCCAATCGAGACACCTCGTTCTTCAGCGACAGGAGGAGCCCCGTGGTTATCGCCCCCTTGGCCGCAGCATAGTCCGAGTGGCCGGCCTCACCGTAGACCCCGGCTGTTGACCCAACAAGGACTAGCGACCCCGAACCCCTTTCTGAGGCATGGGAAAGGAAAGCACGCGAAGTGTTTGCAGATACTCCCAGATTGGAAATGATGGTCGAGTTCCACCTCTCTTCGTCGATCTCCCACATTGGCCTTGGCTCGGGCGGATATGATCCTGAATTGGCCACGCAGACGTCAATTCCCCCCATCTTAGAGACAATCTCACTCACCATCTCATCGGCTTGGGATGGGATTCTGAGATCGGCTTGGAATGCCATTCCGCCGACCTCCATTGCCAGTGACTCGGCCTCTTCGGAAGACGTGTGGAAATGTACTGCAACCTTGGCGCCCTCTTCGGAGAACTTCCTGCAAATCGACTGGCCGATCCCTCCGGCACCGCCTGTTACCAGAACCACCTTGCCCCCAAGTCCTGTTTCCATGTGCCTTGTGACTGGTCCGCACTAATAATTACGTTAGTGAACGAGACAGTTGAATACGTCTGCTGCTTCCGGTAAGCGAGGATTATGGACAAGATCAACCTCAGGGAAAAACTCTCCAGCTTCTCGGACCAATGGTCCCCCAAGGTTATCGCCGAGATGAACGACTACCAGTTCAAGCTCGTGAAGATAGATGGGGAGTTCGTCTGGCACGAGCATGATGACACTGACGAGGCCTTCATCGTCATCGAGGGGAGTATGCGTATAGAGTTCGAGGAAGGGTCAGTTGAACTAGGCGAGGGGGAGATGTACGTTGTTCCGAAGGGGGTTAGGCACAAGCCCTGCGCGGACTCCGAGTGCAAGGTGATGCTGGTAGAGCCCAGGGGAGTCGTTAACACGGGTGATGCGGATAGCGATCTGACTGCCCCCAATGACGAATGGGTGTAGTCCCCTCACTCTTCCTCGTCGGTCTTCTTCCCCCTCCTGAGAGAGTACGCGTAGAGAGGGAGGATCAAGAACCACCACGAGAAGATTGGGCCTGGTCCGGCCACCAACTCGCCATGGAACCCTATCAGAGACTCGTGTCCCGGCTGGCCCTCGCTTGGTGCCGAGTCGATGACAGCCTGCCTGTCTCCCTCGTCCAGCAGCCCCAGGTCGTAACCAGTCGATTCGTAAGTGAACACCAGACCAGTGGAGGATAAACCATTGCCGGTTCTTGAGGAGAAGTGGGCGAACTGGTCGATGGAGACGGAGCCGTCGGTCTCCGAGTCGAAACCCCCCGTCGAGGAACCGGTTTCTCCACCCTGATCAGAGCCGAAGATCCCGAAGTCTGCGGCGGCGGCCATTGGGACTCCTAGGACTATCATGGACAAGCAGGCCAGCCACGATATTCCTGCTGCGGCATCTGCCCTCCTGCTGGGCCTTAGTGCAGAGAATCCTAGAGTAGCAACGAAAGTAACCATGAGGAGTGCCAGGTATGTCCTGGCACGCCCCATGCAGTCTCCTCCACAACGCTCGGGCCCCTCATCCTCTGACTCTTCCTTTGCTTCGTTGGATGTCTCTTCTGGAGGGTCGTCATCAGGCCCCCCTCCTTCAGTGATGTCCTCCCTCTGCATCCAGTAGAGTATCAAGGGCGTCGCGTTCTCTATCGATATCTCGAAGGTCTGCTCATCGTTGTCGATGGAGTACTGCGTGCTGATAGTGGGTTCCCTATCGAGTCCCTCTACGTACGTCCCAGTGGCCGTTATCTGGAACCACGCGCTGGACCATGCCACCATGACTAGCAACGCTGCGAGCCCGAGGGCCGCCTTGCGCCCGACTGCCATGGTGACGGGACCTAGTCATCCCTTCTAGGGATGAGCATGGCTGCCGCGGCGATTACAGATAGCGATGCCACCAAGCCATGGGCAGGGAGGCTGGATGATTCGGCTTCGGCCTCGACCGTGTTTGGCTCTGGGTCTTCCCAGTCCGGCACTCCGTCGTTGTCGTCGTCAGTGTCGAAGAAGTCAATCGTTCCGTCCCCATCGCTGTCCGTGGTGTCCAGGTTCGGGAGGTAATCAGGACCCAGTATCTCGTATAGCTCGACCAAGTCGTGCTTGGAGGCTGGCGCAATTTCGTCCATCGATACCTGAGGCATGATGCCTGACTTCGCGTCCCTGGCTGCCTGTCCGGATAGGAGCTTCACGTTGATGGTGGTCGTTGGGTGTGGTATGGAGTCCTTGATCTGCGGACCGAAGAGGAGGCCCCCCTCGAGGACCAGTGCCACTCCCAGGACCCTGACATCGCTGACATCCCAGAGCATGGTCGCACATAGGTCCTCCAGATCGTACTTGGGATCCTCCGGTACGTTGTCCTGAAGCAGGCCCTCCAGCCTTTCCGAGAATGCCTCGACGGTCTTCTCTAGGTTCGACTCGGCGAGAGCTTCGGCCATCCGTTCGAGGTCGGCGGAGCCGCCCGGATCGGCGCCCCCTCCATTGTCAGGGTCTTGGTCCTCGTCATTCCCATCGTCCTCGTCGGAGCCGTCGTCGCAGTCCTCGATGCCGTCTCCGACCTGCCACTCCTGAACGCGAAGATATGGGTCCCAATCGTCGCAGATGAAGTCGGTGACGCGGGGCCCCGTGCCAGTCCAGATGTCACCTTCGGAGGTAGGGACGGCTAGGTACAGGTAGTCTCCGGACCAGACATAGCGAGTCCATTGCCCGTCTCCACCTTGGATAAGTTCCCCGTCTATGGCCATGTCCGAGGGTGCTGGGAATGCGCATGACTCGTACTCATCGACCCACGTTCCTGCCATGTCCTCGCAATTCTGAGGTGACCCACCATAGTCTTCAGTCCAGAATTCGTGCCAGTGAGATGCGTTCCTCGCCCCAATGTGCTGCCATTCTGGGTCATCGATCAATGCGCCATAGACGTCATCGGCAGGGGGGAGGTTTGGCTGGGTTTCGCTGATCTGCAGATCGCCGACAGGCGTTCCGCACCATTCAGGGAATCCGGGATGGTCGAGGGTCTTGGCCTCGAAGGAATCGAACCCGGTATCATCCAGGGAATCTACCCTCACATCCACCGCACATGACCAGACCTGGGGTTGCATCTCCTCGTCGGTGCCGTCGTAGCAGTCCGGGTAACCGTCACCTACTCCCGATGATGGGATGGTCTGCCAGCTTTCGTAGAGGCAGGTGAAGCCGATGTCGCTGGTTCCCTGACCGTAGTACTCCTGGGAGTCGAAGTCCCAGTCGGGCGACCAGTCGTTGATCACGTGTGGCTCGCCTTCGAGCCAAGTCGAGAAGATGCTACCGTAATCATCGGATTCCACTAGGTTCGTTATCCCGACATCGAGCGCGGTCAGGAGCTCGTTGTTGCCCTCTCGCAGGGCTATTCCGAACTGTTCCTCGGAGAATGTGGCCATAATGGTGCCATCCGAGGAGAGGACGGGGGTGTCTCCCAGGGCGTACATCACGTCACCGTTGTTCAGGGCTGAGATGAGTGATGGGTAGTCGTCGTACGCAGATGTCGTTGCCATTGGGAGGTTTTCAGCGGCATAGAATTCGGAGATCGTCCCGGACTGAACCCCGATGGTGACTCCATCTTGGTTGAGCTCGGAGGCGTCGCTTATGGGTGCGGATCCAGAACCTCCTATGACTCCCTGGCTCGCTGTGTAGTAGCCACGCGTGAAGTCTACGGCGGAGTCACGCATCTCCGTCTTGGTCATTGCAGAGATGATCGCGTCGCACCACTCGCCGGACATCAGGTTGGGTATGATGGGGTCCCAACCGGACTCGACCGGCACGAACTGCACGGGGGTCCCGTACTCCTCGGACAGGGCTGATGCCAGGTGGTCGGCGACGTCGATGTCGAAACCGACCATGTCTCCGTTGGCGTCGTATTCCTCGAATGGTGGGTAGAAGGGGTCTGTGCAGTAGGTCAGCTCACCGGTAGACAGGACGTGGTGCAGCGAGCTGCCCTCCGTCGGGTCGGGGAACTCGGTGGGCTGCTCATCGTGCCACTCATAGTACAGGGGCTCGTTTCCGTTTCCGGTTGGAAATTCGTCGGAGCCGTCGTCGCAGTCCGGATAACCGTCGTTGAACCAGTACCGGGGGATTGTCTCGCCGTCGTCGCAGACGAAGTCGGGGGGGTTGTCGTAATAGTCATCGTCGCCTCC
>CAYFGC010000025.1:0-15194 GCA_964342625.1 uncultured Candidatus Poseidoniales archaeon
ATAACCATCCATACACAATCGAGGTTTCATAACGGTGGGCCAATACGGAAGAACGGGCGCCGCTATGGGGAAGAAGTACTGGATAGGGGACGTCAGGTCCGGTTCGCATGACGGAGAAAACGTTGAACTGAAGGGTTGGGTCCATAGGACACGAGGCTCAAACAAGATTCGGTTTATCGTCGTGAGAGATTCCACTGGGCACGTCCAATGCGTCGCAAAGAGGGATTTGGTAGGCGACGAGTGCTTCGATGCACTCAAAAACGCCCTCATTGAAACTAGTGTTGTAATCAGAGGCGTGGTCGAGGCGACAGACAGGGAGCACGGCCACGAGGTGCAAGTGACCGAAGCCGAGGTCATCGGCCCCGTGAATCCAGATCGACCCTTCCCAATCACTGAGTCGGCGATGGAAGAGGCCGATGGCGGCGAGACAGAGTTCCTACTGGACAACCGGCACCTGTACCTTCGGACAAGCCGCATGACGACCATGCTGAAGATCAGAAGCTCGGTATTCGGTGCGATTCACTCCTATTTCCGTGACAGGGACTTCATCGAGTACCAAGCGCCTAACTTCGTCGCAGGGGCCGTCGAGGGCGGCAGCACCCTCTTCGAGGTCCCCTACTTCGGAAAGAAGGCATACCTAACCCAGTCTTGGCAGCTCTACGCCGAGGCGGCCATGCCTGCACTCGAGAGGCTATACACGATGGCTCCATCGTTCCGTGCAGAGAAGAGCAGGACGAGGAGGCATCTCACGGAGTTCTGGCACGCAGAGATGGAGATCGCATGGGCGTCCAACGACGATGTCATGCTGCACGGAGAGGGTGTGGTCCGCAACATCGCGAGGACCCTGCTTGACGATATGCCGGAAGAGCTGGAGAGCCTTGGGAGGGACCTCTCCCTGGTTGAGAGGTACGCCGATAGCGAGTACCCCCGGATTCGCTACGACGAGGCCGTCGAGATGCTCCAGGGCAAGGGCGTCGAGATAGAATGGGGCCAGGATTTGGATTACTCCAAGGAGAAGGTGCTCACTGCAGACTTCGATGTCCCGCACTTCCTTACCCACTACCCAAGGGTTGCCAAGCCATTCTACCACCGTCCCGACCCCGATGACTCGAAGTACGTGCTATGCCACGACCTCCTAGCCCCCGAGGGATATGGCGAGATCATCGGTGGTGGAGAGAGAACGTGGTCAGAGGACGAGATCCTGGAGAGGATAGACGAAGAGGGCACCCCTAGGGAGCCATACGAGTTCTACATCGACATCAGGAGGTACGGCGGCGTCCCTCATGGCGGATTCGGACTAGGGGTGGACCGAGTATGCACCTGGTTAGCCGGAGCCGACCACATCAGGGAAGCAATCCCATTCCCCAGGGACAGCAGAAGGGTCACTCCATAGGTTATCAAGATGGATGCAGAGAAGACAAGGCCACTGGCAAAGCTAGTCGCAGCATCCGCCCTCACAGCTAGCCTTTGCTGCCTCCCCTCGGTGATTTGGGTCCTTTTCGCAGGCTCCTCTGCCATTGTCGCCGCGGATCAGCTCTCAAACGACCTCTACTACTCCTGGGTGCGATATGCATTGTACTGCGTCTCCTTCTGCATGGTCGCATATGGCCTAGTGCTGTACTTCCGCAATCAGGGCGTATGCACGCTAGACGATGCGAAGCGGGAGAGGAGGAGGGTATTGAACACGTCTCTCGCGGTCTTCACCGCGGCTATCCTGGCTTACCTGGTGTGGAACTTCGTAATTCTGGAGATCATCGGAATAGCCATTGGCCTGCCCTGGGAGGACTCGGCATTCTGGAACTAGTGCTTCGTGGAACGAATGCCTCTTACGAAGACCTCCCCTAGCACCTCCATGAGCGAAGACTGGCGCGATATCGATATCTCAAATCCCACAGAGGAGCACGCGATGCTCCGCGAGATGGTGCGTAACTTCGTCAAGGACAGGGTCGAGCCGCAGGCCCTTGAAAACGATAGGGACGAGAGATTCAATCTGGAGCTTTTCCGAGAGATGGGCGAGATGGGGCTACTCGGGCTCACAGCACCTCCCGAATATGGCGGTGCCGGCATGGATGCCACCTCAGTCGCTATCGTGAACGAGGAACTCTCCTACTCAGACCCCGGACTCTGCCTCGCTTTCCTAGCCCACGATCAACTATTCGTCAACAACCTCGTTCACAGCGGGACTCCGGAGCAGAAGGAGAGGATTCTGCCCAAGGTGTGCAGTGGTGAGTGGGTAGGTTGCCTTGGCATGAGCGAGCCTGACTACGGGACCGATGTGCTAGGGATGCAGACCAACGCAGTTCGATCAGAAGACGGCTCTTGGACCATCAACGGGAGGAAGATGTGGATTACAAACGGAATCATCGATGATGACGGTTCCCCCGCCGATGTGGTCTGGCTCTACGCTAGGACCGGAACTGACCACAGAGGGAGGGCCGAGCTATCCACATTCCTGGTGGAGAAGGGCATGGATGGGTTCTCAGCCGGGCAGAAGATCACCGACAAGCTAGGGATGAGAGCCAGCACAACCGCTGAACTGGTCTTCGAGGACTGCGTCGTCCCCCCTGAGAATGTTGTAGGGAATCCCGGCGAGTCGATGATCCACCTCATGAGGAACCTGGAGCACGAGCGGGTAGGTCTCGCTGCCATGAGCGTGGGAATCGCGAGGAGGTGCCTGTACGACATGAACTCATATGCCACCGAGAGGGAGGCATTCGGTAAGCAGATCCGAGACTTCGGGCAGATTCAGCGCCACATCGGCGAGTCATGGGCCGAGTACAGGGCCATGCGAGCCTACGTCTACGACACTGCTAGGCAGATTGAGCTCTCCGAGGCGGGCCACAGGCTGGATTCGGACGGAGTCAAGCTGTTTGCCACCACTGCGGCCAAGAACATCGCAGACCGAGCAATTCAGGTCATGGGGGGTTATGGGTACGTGGGCGAGTATGTAGTGGAGAGGATGTGGAGGGACGCAAAACTCCTGGAGATTGGTGGTGGAACTCTGGAGAGCCACCAGAAGAACATCACGAAGGACCTGAAGCGGGACCCCAGCGTAATCGACGGCTAATCAGTCCACGTCCTCGATCAGAACCATCTTCAAAGACCCGTTCGAGGCACTGTACTCGACTGATTTGAAGGCGACCTTGACATCCTTTCCATCGAATGGATCGATGATGTGAGGCTGCCCGCCCCTGAATAGCTCCATCATGGACTGGTACTCAGAAACGGAGGCCGAGGAGATGACATCGTAAACGGCAGACTCAGACCCCTCGTCCAGTAAGTCATCTCCCTCTCCGCCTCTGATGACGGTCCTCTGGATCCTTCTCTCGATATGGATTGTTATCTCTACGCACGGCAGCGTCAGCTCAACCATCTTTTCCTTCTTGGGCTTTAGCAGAGTCGACTCTTCTGCCTTGCCAGGCCCCTTCATCGTTAGGCTCAGTGGCCTAACTAGTCTCTCCTCGGTCATGACGCCCGACTCCTGCCTCAATTAATCAACATTGCAGATGCACTAAAAATGCAATTGGAGCAATCGAATACAGTGACATCTTCAACCATTGGATGATTTATGCTAGACTTGGTTCCAAAGAGGCCCGGGCTACAAAACCACTGACTATGACTTCGATAGTGATGTCTTCATCATCGTCACTTGAAATCGGACCCAGTACATCAACAGTGTTCACATCCAATTCAACCTCGACTTCTAAGATGCCTTCCCCCCATCCAGTTTGTTTCCATGGCAATAGTGCTTGGAATTCATTGGGTGCACTGGAGTTCAGGTCTTCACCGTCAAATCCAGGATAAGTCCGAAGATTGAGCCTAATCCATTCGCAACTGCTGTCCTGTCCGGAAAGTACATTTCCATCATAATCCCACTGTGCCGTCAAATCACCTTCATTCAGGAGATTGGCTCCAATCGAGTCACACTGGGCTACCGGATCGATAAGTGTGCCATTTGAATCTGCATCAGGTTTCACTATGACTTCGATTTCTCCAACAAGATAACCGTCTGGGATTTCGAACTCATCCATGTAGAAAGTCACGGTCTTCTTTTCCTCATCCTGCCAAGTCTCTTCATGCACCGCGTTCGTCATCGAGACATTGAATTCAACCAACCAACTATCGTCCGTTGCTGCATCACGTGCCACGTCGTATTCGTCTTGAGTCCACTTGTAAACGTTCCAACCCCCGGAAATCAGAATCAGGGATATTGCGAAAGTCATTGCAATGTTCGCTTCTCTCAGTGAAAAGATATCTTCAACAACCCTTGAAAAACCCTCTTCGTAATCTTCTTCCAAGTTTCTCACACCCTGCTAATATCTACTGATGAATCCCCATTGAATCGAATAGAAGTGAAATTAGAATTGCATACACAATTAGGAAAATCATTGACATAGAGAAAAATCTGAACTCGCCTTCAGAGACTTCAATCCTGGCCACTCCAATCAACTCCTTCACAGATTCTGCAGCACTCGAAGTTTCTGTAATGATTTGATCCATTATTCTCTCTTCCCAGCCAATGAAGACTACTACTCCTGCAGCAAATAGGGCCGAAGTAATCATCTCGGGAATAGGGAGGATGATTTGGATCATCTCGATTATGCTTGAGGTCGCGACAAGAATCAGAAGCAATACCATTATTCTAGTAATCAACTTGCTTCCTTCAGCATCTGTATCGACCATATTGTAGTTCAATACTATGAACATGAACACCAATGGGACTCCTAGGAACTTTGACACCTGATAGGTGAAAACATACCAATCAACGAAATTCTCGTCCCATGGTTCACAGATGGTTTGCACACAGGACTCAGATGTGTCATAATTCACCAGAGTAATCAGATACCACATTATCCCGACTACGAAGAGTAGGGAAACAACAAAACTAATCCCGCCGAACCCCTTCTTGAATGCCCTCCACATTTCTCCGAAGAAAAGTACTAGCAATGTAGTCCCAGTTATTCCTAGACGAAACATCGTCACAGTTGTGCTAAGATAACTCTGCGCTACAAAGTCCTCTACCTCCCAACGACCGAAGTAAACTGTAGCAATGCCCGTGAAGTCTTGTAGCCAGAAAATATAGACCTGCCCGTAAAGTCCCAGAAGAAGCAAAGCGGTTACACTTGAAATTGCCCTTGCTCCCTTTTCATCATAGAGCATCTCTCCGAATAAGAATCTAAGGTAAACGGGAGTCCAAACAATGTATCCAACCCACATCAAAAGATTCCTCACTCCCCTGTAGGTGAACTCTGTGAAGATGTCAAACGGGACTATTACTAGTGCTATTGCAAGAACGATTACCGTGCATATTCGCAGAACAGTATCCTTCTGAATAAGCGGATATGGATAGATCAGTGGAAGTATGCAAACAATAGCGAGGAAAGTGGAACTGAGAGCGCTCTGCCCATATGACATCGCCGAGTAGAAGATATCCCCATAGGTATTGAAATGACTCACCTCACCAGTGCCAAGATTCTCAACCCTGTAATCTATGATTGTCGAACAAACATACTGGATTCCTAGCATCACCATCATCCATGAAATTAACATCCCTGCAAACCTCTCGTTCCATTCCCTTCCCTTGGTTCTGTGAACCAGTATTAGGGCCATCACGCCTAGTGCAATGTGGACAACTGAGGCAACAGGAAGAAGCTCATTGAATGATTCATACAATTCATCCGACATATCTTCTCGTTCTCTGCAATAGTGGACTTTTTTTCAATTCTGCGTATTTTGTTATGGTAGTCCCGCCCGGATTCGAACTAGGGCCCCCGGGACCAAAATCGGAGATGATGGACCACTAACTACGGGACTCCGAGCCCCCCCTCGATGCCCCAACTATCCTAATGATTAATCGAACTTTAGCAAGGCTATTCGCTAATTTCTACTGCATTAACTTCGAACATGACTACTTCTACAGTAATGGTGATCTCTTCGTCATCATCTCCTTGTCCCGGGAAAAGACTCTCGTCAGTATTGACCTCAACGTCAATTTCTAACTCCCCTTCGCCCCACCCTATGTCCTGCCATGGTAGCAGTGCTTGGTACTCATTCACAGACTCGGTATTTCTCGACTCCCCGTCGTAGCCAGGGTAAATTCTGAGGTACATGTAGAATGGCTGGCAATCATTTGCCTGGCCGGAAAGAGTATTGTTTCCATCTTCCCACTGCGCTGTCAAGCCCCCCTCTCTAACATCTGCGAGGATGGAATCGCACTCATTTGTTGGGTCATTGTTAGCGATTAGCCCATCATTCCCAGTATCATCAACAGTGATGTTTAACTCTCCTATCAGGAACCCTTCTGGAACATCGATATCGTCGATGTAGAATGTGAAAGTCTGCTTTTCCCCATCTTGAAGGACCATTGCATCCTCCAAGATTTCTACTTGTTCCGTAAATGAAACTGCCCAAGCCTCCTCAGTTGTTGCGTCTTGAATAACTTCCCAATGGTTGGATACTAGGTCAAATGAATTGTAACTGAAAACAATTAGAAAGGCAGCAATGACTCCAAAATAGGACTTAACCGCCCCATCGAATTCTAATAGATTAGTCGATATATCCCCAAAACTAACCACAGTTCCCGACTCTTCTTTTGGCATTCACGATCCTCCTAAACTGTAATCTCCATCAATGAAATCAGCAATGAAATAAGCATTGCAAGGCCTATGGAAATCCCCAATGCGATTGAGAAAACACGATATTCCCCCTCATCAATTTCTAGAAGTCCCGTTTCGCCTCTTTCAATTAGTACATCGCTAACGCTGTTCGACTGGCGGATCATGCTATTGGTGATTTTCTCCTCCCACCCAATAAATACTACAACAGCCGCAGCGAATAGGGCCGAGGTAATCATTTGCGGGATTGGCAATACGGTTTGAATCAACTCTATGACGCTCGAAGTTACGATCAGCAACATAAGCAACACCATTATTCTAGTAAACCATACATTTTCACCTCCGGTTTCTATTAGGTTGAAATTTAGGATTACGTACATCAGTATCAGAGGAATTACCAGATATCTAATGATGTCAGAGGTGAAAACGCCCCAACTAGCGTAAATCGGATTTACATCCTCGCAAGCTGTATTCACGCATGAATCCACGATGCCCATTTGCGTGTAGTCAAAAATGAACCAGAGGATGCCGATTGTAAAGAAGGTGAAGATAACTATAGAAACGCCCGAGAAACCTTTTCTCTTAGTCCTCCAAACTTCTCCAAAGAAGAGAGTCAGGATGGTCACAGCGATCATTGCTTGGGCCATTGAAGAGGTCAACAATGCCGTAATTGTCGGGTCCTTGAGGTCTGAGTTACTTACTGCCCAACGAGCAGTAAAGTGATTTTCTTGAGTAAGAACAATCCCTAGCCAGTAGGTCAACCACTCTGCAAAGACCCCAATCAGAAGTAGAGCAGCCACAGCGGATACGGACCTGTCTTCCTGCCTATCCCCTTGAATTTCTCCAAACAAATATCTCAGGTATACGCCTACCCAAACGAGAAAGGGAACGAAGAAGAATGCCCTCTGCAATCCCGCATATTCATAATTTGTAATAATCCATAAGGGGACCAGAAGAATTGTGACCACAGCAACGAAAACCCCACTGAATCGAGCATACGACGAACTAAAGAAGATGGGATAAGGATAGATTAGAGGAAGCACAGCAACCAGAGACAAGTATACTATCCAAGTCGAGCCTCGCCCGTACCTCAAGAATGAATCAGAGAAACTACCGGTAGTAATACTGTCATTAGCGAACTGATAATCGATAATGGTGGTAAAAAGGAATAGAACCCCTAAAACGAATAATATCCAACCAATTATCAGGGCAGCTAGTCTTTCGCTTGGCTTTGCCTTTTCAGATCTGAAAACAAGAATAATGGTCATTACGCCTAGAATAAGATGGATCATGGTTGCTATCGGCAGTAATTCATTCTCTCCTGCCACAGTAGATCCTCCAAGAATTATCGAGGTTAGTAACCTTGTCTCCCTGCAACTGACTCTTTTTTTTCAACTATCCTGATTTTCTGGTAGTCCCGCCCGGATTCGAACCAGGGTCCCCGGGACCAAAACCCGAGATGATGGACCACTACACTACGGGACTCCGTTCCCCCCCCGGTACTCCCACTCTTTGTATTTGACGGGACTTCAAGCCGTCAATATCAAGCATCAATCTCTCTGCCATGACTCGTGCGTCGACGGCTCGTACCGGTAGTTCTGGCTTTGCTCATCTCCTCTTCACTTACGTCTGTGGCATCCTATGCCTACTCTGACAATGGCTCCTCTTCGGGAGAAACCAGAACCCTAGAATCAAACTCAGCGTCCTCATTTTCTAATCCCTGGGTCGACGACTCCTTGCTGACTAGAGTGGAATCGGGCCAAGAGTCGGTATGGGTTACTGCAATCACCAGTTCTCTCGCACATCTGGACTCATGGCAGCGGAAGACCGGTTCAATTGAGAGGCAAGCCCCCCCGGGTCCTGGAGAGTTGATGACTGAAAACGACCACATTTCCATTGGCATCGATCACCGGACCTTCTGGGTCAACTCTTCCTTGCTGCAGAAACTCAACTCTGTTCCTGGAATCATCGCACTCCTGGATGCCGAGAGGTCTCCTGAGCCATACGACACCATTCCGGACGGACCAAGTCCGAACACCGTAAGATCAGGAGAGATCCACGGTGCCAACGATGCATGGGAGATGGGTTACTCCGGCGAGGGGCTGGTCGTCGCAGTTGCCGACACCGGGGTTGACTTCGGGCACCCTGACCTGAATGGGACCCAAGCTAGAGTGGAATACAGCAATTCCACATACCATGGCTGGCCACTGATGTTCGATCACAACAGCATGTACACATGGATGGTGGACGGAAATGCATATCCGGAGTCAAGTACATGGTATGCAGACACCTCAATCATAGATTTCGACAATGACAGTGACGGTATACTGGACGAGTCGGGATTCAACATCTCGGGAGTCAATGAGTCGCTATCTGGCGAGTACCACCTTGGCGAACACCCTGACCGGAGGCTTCAGGACAAGGCAGGAGGAGATGTCCCCATACTGGTTGTTGATGACAGAGTCTCAGGCCTCTACGAGACAGTCTGGCCCGATACCGACAGGGACGACTGGTTCGGAAACGAGACGCCAATGAGGCCCGGTGAGGAGACATCCGGCAGGGATACTGATGGGGACGGACTCTGGGACATCTCAGCAGGACTGGTATACTGGGTCTCCGACGGGGTTAACGGGGTTCCCTACGGTGAGACGTACTCTGCCAGGCACGGTTACTCGAACAGAATAGCAGGACCAGGAAACCTCACACTCTTCATGCTAGAGTCGGGGAGTCATGGCACACTGTGCGCCAGTGCGATTTCCGCGCAAGGGGTAATTGACGATGGCAGGGTTCTGGGCATGGCTCCCAACGCCACCATCTCTTCTATCGGGAACCACTACTCAGGAGGACATTCACTGGATGGATGGAGATTCATCGCCGAGGGCTACGACGGGGATCCATCCACTCCCGACCAGCCCCACATCGGCTCGTTCTCATTCGGCTACTCATCCGTAGACGACTCTGGCTCCGATGGCTACTCCCTGTATCTAGACTGGCTCACCCGGGTCTACAACTCCAACGCATCCTACGCCGTTGCCATAGGAAACGGGGGCCACGGATTCGGGACGACCAAGGTTCCCGGGGCCGCACATGGTGTTTTCTCCGTAGGTGCATTCAGCAGCCGATCCTCGGATTCTTGGGGTCAGAGCGCACCATGGTCGAACAGGGGTCCCAATGTAGTCGGACGGATGGATCCCGATATCGTATCCGTTGGGTGGTCTGCAACTGGCGACATGCCACTCAACAGCTATGACAACGCAAACCAGGCATGGACCACATGGGGGGGGACGAGTCTGGCGACCCCTGTAGTCGCGGGCCTTCTTGCCCTCGTCGAGGAGGCTTGGCTCGAAGAAAGGGGAGAGCATCCAGATTCCCAGGAGCTCCGTGACTTCGTCCTCTCAACTGCCGACGACCGTGGCTACGAGCCCTTTGTCCAAGGCGGAGGTTGGATGAATGCATCCAGGGCGGTCAAGACTCTGGAGGGCCAAAATGGCACATGGTCCGCGTCCCCCGCGCAATGGAACACTGGGTGGTTCCATGGGGAGCACAGGGATGCGAACCTGAACTCAATCCTGCCCGGAGAGTCTCAGACATTCGACGTGATTTTCAGCAATCCCAGTGACTCAGAAATTCAACTCAATCTCACTCCAGTCTCATTCCAACCCCTTACACACGATGTTCTGGTTTGGAATAGCACTGGTAATGGGACAGGCGGGGGAGAGAATGACACATGGGACGGCCATCAGGGAGACCGGCCCGACTTACTAATCCCCATACACATTACCAACGACTCTGCCTATCAGTTACCTCCTGACACAGTTCAGTTCAGGGCTAGGGCGACGATCCAGTACGATGCATTCGATCACGACCTGGACAGGTCGTCGATGGAGAGGGTGTACCTGGAAGTATTCCGGTGGAGCGACTTCGATGGTGACGGACAGTACCACAACGATACCGACTCCGATGGAATGGTAGACGAGTGGGAGTGGGAAGACTCGGAGGAGCTTGAGGAGGTGACTTACTGGTGGTCTCATGGCCCCCAGGCAGAGGTCAGAGTCGGTTTGCCATTCGAGGATGCAAGGGACGGCCTCTTACTGGGGGTTTGGAGGTACGATGACTCCCCATCAGGACTCGACCCCGTCCGGATAGAAGTCGACTGGACGTCCTTCGGGGTTGCCGAGGACGAATGGATTTCATTGAGCGACTCCATCCAGATCGAAGGCGGGACGGAGACATCAGTCCCAGTTGCCGTTTCCGTACCCGTTGACGCCACCCCTGGACTCCACCAGCATGGCATCAGGGTGGAGTCGGATTTAGGCGTGGAAAACTCATCTAGGGATTGGACTCTGCCAATCGTTACAAATGTCCCATGGGATGGTCCCTTCACCCTTCTCCCGAAGCCCCTGGATGGGAACCCAGACAACCAGACGCTGTACTCCGAGTCATGGATAAGTGGCGCTATGCGATGGGGCTGGAGGCCAGAAAGCGGCGATTGGAGATTCCTCACTGTCGATTGGCCAGAAGAGCTTGATGAGGAGGGCGTCGTCATCCTGGATGTCGACTGGGATGATAACCCATTCACTGACATAGACGTCCTTTGGCTGACCGAGACCCCACATGAGTACGCCGACGACGACCCAGAAGCATATGGCCCAAGCACCTTCTTCATAGAGGAAAGATCAGTGAACAACCATGCTACCAGCGGGCAGCACAACTGGGGGACGTACACGGGCACCTCCAGGGAGACATTCGCAGTTCCAGCAACACCTGGAATTCACCAAATGGTGTTGCATACGGCCTTACACGGAGTCGAGACTAACGACAACCCGCTAAACATCTCCGTGGGATACATCTCTGCAGAGTCATCCGGGTTCAGCAGGACAGTAACCGACTGGTCAGAATCAGAGGGCAACGACAGCGCCCTAGTCGTATCCACAATGCCACTGCCCGTCGATTCGGTTTCCGCACAAGGATGGGTGAGGCCGATAAGCCTCGACAACCAGTCAGCATACCAGGACGAGCCCAATGACAAGATGACTGCCTCTTGGTGGCACAACTTCTCCATCGAGGAAGCTACCGAGCTCAGCATATCGATGGACTCGTACGACAGTAGCGACTTGGACCTCTTCCTATTCAGAGACGATGACGGAGACGGAGTCTTCTCCTCAGGGGAGGAGGTAGCGAGGTCGTGGAGCGGGACATCCTCGGAGTCCATCTCACAGACCAATCCGCAGGATGGCCTGTATGGCGTCGCTGTGCACGGCTGGTCGGTGGACGGCGAGTCGTCAACATTCTGGATCGACATAGAGGTGGTCGCAGGGTCATCTCTGGAGGTTCCATCATTCCATAACCTGAACGAATCCAGCATAGCGAGCACTTGGCCATCCGGATCCGAGTCTCTCGCGGGGATGGTTCCCGAGGGGGCCCTCGAGCTGAACCTAAGCTTCCAGAGGCCACCTGAAGAAGGAAACTGGACTGGATTCATCGACATCGTTCTGGAAGGAGGGGCGATGATCAGACTCCCCTACGAATACGAGCTAATCGAATTGGACCCCGAGATTTCGTTCACTGCCCCAGAGAACCAAACAGAGGCCAACTCCCAGATCCCCATCAACCTCCATGCCATGGACATAGGCATCGGATTCAACATCTCCGAACTGTCCTGGACGTGGCCAGAAAACAACACCACATTCCCAGCTGAATCTGCATGGGGGCTATCCACCAACGGCAGTCTACACGACCTAACGCAAGTTTGGAACGGGATGGAGAATGAAACCGAACCCCTGCTTCTAAGGGAGGCATGGGTAAACTCGACGCTTCCAACAACGGAGCAGTGGTTCCATTTCCAAGCCTCTGTTTCGGATGCCTCCGGTCGTCATGCTGAATCCAACCTCGCAGTCTCCTACGACGCAACTTCCCCGATGCTGGCAGTCCATGGGGTCCCGTGGATATCTGAAACCTCGACTCTGGAATTCCAGATACAAACCGAGCCCGGGGCGCTCTTGGTCATGGATGGAGAGGTCATCCCTACGAACTCATCCGGTTTCGCGAATATCACCACGGAACTGGCGGTTTCTTCTTCGGGCCTACACCAAGACTCCGACGATGAGTACTTCTTCTACCACATCGGCGGCCAAAACGAATTCTCGATTACGTCCACCGATAACGCTGGCAACTCGGCGAACAGGTCATTCCAAGTCGTACACGATCCAAATCCGCCATCGGACGTATCCCTGATTTCTCTTCAGGACCAAGCCTCCTACTCATACGCCCCGGATGACCTTCAACACCCGATCAACATCACAAGCGGAGAACTATTCCTTGAGATACCTGCAGATGCAATGGAGTGGTGCGTTTTCATCCTATACTTCTCATGGGTCCAGACATCCGAATGCACAATATCGGAAGAGGCACCTCCCGTACTGAACGAAAGCACGGGTTTCCCCATGCCCGGGAATACCGAATATCCGTCCACCAGCACAGTCTCAGTGCCGCTGGAACTATCCGGCCTGGGAGAGGGAGAAATCGGAATCACGATCACACTGGAGGACTGGGCAGGGAATACCCACCAGCAAAATTGGTCACTAGTGATGGACTCGACACCTCCTGATGTCTCATGGGCGCTCTCGCCATCGAATGGCAACGTCCTCGGAGACCACTTCCAGAACCTGTCTTGGTGGGCATCCGAGGATGTCTCCCTACGGATCTCAGTCAATGGGGAGAGTCTAACCTCGCAATTCGGCTCCGAGGGGGTGCAGTCAATCATCCTGAACAACACAGGGACGCAAAACTTCTGCATCCACGCCACTGACAGGACCATCGAGCAGGAGAATCGAAACTCATTCCACGAGTGCAGGATTCTCGAACTACCCGAGAGCAGCTACGACACCTCGATATCGGGGGACAACCAACCCCTAGTATCACTGGACAGCGTTGAGATACTACTCGACAGGCACCCCTCGCAAGAAGTACGATGGACCAGCCTGACCACTGGGGAGACAGGCGTTATTGGGCCGGGAGAAGAGACGTCTTTCCTTTCATTGGAACTAGTGGAAGGAACCAACGACTTCGTAATCCAGATCGACTCTCTGGATAGCACAGACTCCTACTCCGTCTCCATAGACCGGGACTCCACCCCCCCTGTATTGGAGTTCGACGAGGAGACTTACCGAGGTTCGACGCTAACGACACTAAGGGAGGTCTCGGGGCAATGCGAGGAGGGCCTGCTGGTGAGAATCAGCAGCCAAGTGCAATCCAAGGACATCATTTGCCCAGAGGGCGGGCAGTTCTCAGTCAACATCACGGTACCAGCGATAGCGGGGCAGCACACTATCGACGGCTTCTCAATGGATCAGGCGAAGAACACAAATTCATACCAAATCGAGGTACTCAAGCACGATTGGATAGACTGGGCAATTGACGATGCCCAATCATCGGGGACCATGCTCTGGGTCTTCTCAGCAGGTGCCCTTTCCCTGCTCTCTATGATCGTAGTTTTGACACTTAGAATCTCGAGAAGAAGGCCTTTTGAGTAGTAATATCCCTACCCAAACCTCATGTCTCCCCCACTACCGGAATCCTCCATGGCAATACGATCGGTTGGAGTAGTCGGCTCGGGGCAGATGGGCAATGGAATCGCACAGGTTGCGGCTTGCTGCGGCATGGAAGTGACAATGGTGGACATCAAGCAGGAGTTTCTGGACAGGGGTGAATCGGCTATTTCGGACTCCCTGGAAAAGCTCGTCTCGAAGGAACGGATGAGCCGAGAAGAAGCGGACTCTGCGTTCTCCAGGATTTCCACTTCCGTTGCACTCTCATCCCTCTCGGACTGCGATCTGGTCGTGGAGGCAATACCTGAGATTCCCGACTTGAAGTTCTCTACCTTCAGAGAACTCGACTCGATATGCAAGCCAGAGGCAATACTGGCTAGCAACACATCCAGCATCTCCATCAACGACATAGCAAGCCAAACTAATAGGGCGGACAGGGTTATTGGAATGCATTTCATGAACCCGGTGCCAATCATGAAACTGGTTGAGGTAATCAACGGCAGCGAAACTTCTGAAGAAGTGACATCCGCCGTCATATCAGCTTCCGAGGAGATGGGAAAGACCCCGCTGTCGTGCCAAGACTCCCCCGGCTTCGTTAGCAACAGGGTACTCATGCCAATGATCAACGAAGCCATCCTCGTCCTCCAGGACGAGGTCGCGGAACCAGCAGCGATCGATGGAATCATGAAACTGGGGATGAACCACCCAATAGGGCCACTCGCACTGGCGGACCTCATTGGATTGGATACCGTCCTGCACATCATGCACGTCCTGAAAGAGGGATTGTCAAGCGACAAGTACTCGCCCGCTGATCTGCTAGTCGAGATGGTAGAAGAGGGCAAGCTAGGGCGTAAGACTGGCTGTGGATTCTACCAGTACTAAAACCGATGCACTCGCGTGCGGTGCATTTTCCACACCATTTTTCACCAACCTTCAATACGTCCGAGCCATTGGCGCAGACATGGGAAGTGCCTCAGCAAGGGCAAGGCTAGTAGTCGCCATCATGTTGCTAAGTGTTCTTTCGACACAAGTT
>CAYFGC010000026.1:0-15192 GCA_964342625.1 uncultured Candidatus Poseidoniales archaeon
TGAAGATGTAGTTCACGCTGTTCGTCGATACGATCGGGAGCTCCTCACTGACCAGCTCCAGTGCTCTCCCTGACTCTATGGAGGTGGGAGGAGCGTTTCCGTCATCGAACTCGTTTCCCTGGGAGATTAGCAGTACAGATACCAGAATGGAAACTATGGAGGCAGCAATCACGACGTGCCTACTTCTGTGAATGCCCCTGCCGGTACGGGAAAGCACACCTTCCATGAAATCCTCCGCCCAACTGGAGTTTATCTATCTCACTAAATGCGAATTAGAAGTTGGATTACAGGGCAAGAGACCCTACTGTCTCCACAACAAGTGAGGGACTCATCCCGCTTCTCTCGAGATCTTCCCTGGTCGCCTCCCCGGAGAGGACCAGAATCCCATGCACTCCTGCCCTTTCCGCCATCTCGATGTCCGTGTAGAGACGGTCCCCAACCATCGCGCATTCTGAAGCCTCGAGCCCAAGCTCCTCTATCTTGTGCAGGATCATCCCCTTGTTGGGCTTCCCACAGATATGCTCGGGCCTTATGCCGGTAGTGGCCTCGAATAGCGCCATGTACGCACCGGTATCAGGCAGACCGCCATCCGGTGACGGGCATACCATGTCGGGATGGCTGGCTACCATCGGTACCCCGTTGTGTAGGTGAACTGAGGCTGTGGACAGCTTATCGTAACTGATTTCAGTGTCATATCCTAGAACAACAAATTCTGGCTCCTGCGAGTTAGTGGAAACCCCGTTCTCCTCCAGCATCCCCCTCATCCCCTCGGTCCCCACTAGGAACGTTTCAGTGACTCCCTCGTTGCTCAGCCAAGCAATAAGGTCGTGAGTGGAGAGCAGCACCTCATCCTCGTTGGCGTCAATACCCAATCCCTTGAGCTTCCCTAGGTACTGCTCCACTGACTTGCTAGAGTTATTGGAGAGGAAGAACCTCCTGATTCCACGCTCCTCCAGCCTGTCCAGGAACTCTGATGACCCCTCTATCAGACTGTCTCCAAGGTATATCGTCCCATCCAGGTCCAAGAACATGGCAGCGATTCCATCGAGAGACTCGTCCAGTTCGCTTCCCACGTCACATCACATCATGGCAGCAATATAGTCTTGAATAGGAACCAAGGACTCCAGAGGGCCTTCTGCGCCTCTTTGTCGGCAATCATGCCTGTCAGCATGTCGCCCATCTCCTTCTTCCTGGATGACTTGCCGACGAACCAATTCATCAGCCTCTTCCACTTGACCACCTTCTGCAGCCGGTAAGAGTTGGTCAATTCTTTACCCAGAGTGTCCCACAGTTCTATCATGTATTCAATCGCCTGTTCCTCCGGGAAACCCTTGGAGTGAGCGTCCTTGTCGAAGTGCTTAGCAGTCATCTTTGCGGACAGTAGACCGTTGCCGATGCCCTCCCCACTGAATGGGTCGACCAAGCTAGCCGCATCTCCAACGCACATCACTCCCGCTCCCGCGGTCCTTCTGGGTTGATAGGAGGGAGGGCTCTTTCGAGGGGAGCCGAAGGGAAGCTGCCAGCCCTTCTGGGACCCCTCGACTAAACTTGCATCCTTGAAGCGCTCCTTGAAGACAGGATGACTCTCGATGACCCAGCGCTGCTTCTTCTTCAGAGACTTGCTGGCTCCGGTTTGCTTCCTCTGCTCCGAGATGACCATACCTATCCCGACGTTAACCACGCCCTCTTGGACTGGGAACAGCCAGAAGTATCCGGGGATTACTCCTTCGATGAAGTGAATCTCAATTGGCCCCTGCCTCCCCTCGAATCCGCCGACGTCCTTCCAGTATTCTCTGTATCCGCCACAGTAGTGATCATCATCCCTCATTGGCTCGCCGTGAATACCTTCGACTAGTTTGGTTGCTACTGGGCACCTGTAACCACCCGCGCCAATCGTCAGAGCCGAGGAGTAACTCAATGACTCGCTCTCAGAGGATCTCCCACCGAAAGTCCCGGAGACTCCGGTAACCCTGCCTCCTTCCTCTAGTACCTCCTTTACGTTGAAGCCCTGTATCACCGATCCCCCTGCTTCGGTGACTATCTCTGTGGCCCTCTTGAACATCATGTAGTCGAATTGCATCCTTGGTAAAGAGTAGCCAGCCATCTTCTTCTCGAATTCGTCTTGTGGCAGCATCACCTTCACGGTGTTTCCATTGGCCGAGCCGAAGACGATCGAGTCTACCATGAAGTGGGGAGTCTCTTCTACCATCTTCTTCACACCCAGTTCCTTGACGTGAGACAGAGACTTCCCTCCGACAGCATCCCCGCAGATTTTGTCTCTGGGCCACACTTCCTTCTCAATAAGAAGGACCTTGCACCCATTCATTGCATTGTAAGCCGCGGCGGCAGACCCACTCGGACCTCCCCCAACCACAATCACATCGAAGGAGGACCCGTCCCCTGGGACCTCTCCTGTGTCTATCGGACCTTCCCAAGACTCCATCTCGGTTTCGATGGGAGAGGCACCATCATTCAAACTATGCCATCGGGTTCTTCTGCTATTGTCCCTACGACCTCACATGGAGAGAAGTGTGTGGATAGTTCAGACAACCATATCCGGCGAACTGAATGAAGCAGAAGTGGGAATGTGGTGCCAATCAATAATTGACTCGAACCTAGCTTCTTGCGTAGACATGAAGAGGACAAACTCAGTTTTTCGATGGGAAGGAGAAATTCATAATATTCCAGAATGGGATATACAAATGAGAACCTCCGAGTCCAAAAAAGACGACCTAATCTCCAAAATAAAATCCAATCATCCCTATGACCTTCCAGCCATTACATGGTGGTCTGTTGAATCTACCAAAGAATACTACGATTGGGTTCAAGGCTGAGACGCTTTTCGTGACACATGGGGCTAGTGGAAATCCTTCGACCGGCAAAGAAGGTGCCTACCGTCTGGTGGAGCTCTCCAGAACCAATGTCGATTAGGCCAAAGTGGCCTACGATGGCCATTCTGGTGATCGGAGAATTTCTGTTCGGCCTGGGCGACTCACTTCTGATTGCAGCTGGTATCGGAAATACTCCTTGGACAGTCTTAGCAGAGGGCATAGCAATCTATGCCGGAATTTGGACCATTGGAGAGGCTACGTTCCTCGTCAGCGTCGCAGTAATGCTTCTTTGGATACCCATCAAGGAGATTCCCGGAATCGGAACAATCCTGAATGCCATCATAATCGCTCTCACCATTCATGTAATGGTCCCAATATTGCCCCAGCCTGAGAGCTTTGTGGGCTCTATTCTAATGGCTTCCTCAGGAATAATCCTCGTTGGAATTGGCAGCTCTATGTACCTAACAGCAAATCTGGGCCCCGGGCCGAGGGATGGGTGGATGACCGGTCTGCAGAGGGTCACCGGCGTACCCATCGGGAGGGTCCGAATCACCTTGGAAGTCTCAGTACTAATTATCGGAGTAATCCTCGGAGGAACCTTCGGGTTCGGGACGATTCTATTTGCAATAGCTATCGGCCCTGTGGTGGCATCCTGTTTGGCTATAGCTGGGAGAATAGGCTCAACATAGGACGTAACCCCCCTTGCTCCTCGTCCCATCGGGAGGTTCATGGAGTATTCATCGACAGCCCCTAGCATGGGGGGACACGGGGTCATTCAGAGGTACCGGGAGTTCCTACCAGTTTCTGAAGACACATGCATCATCTCCCTGAGCGAGGGAAATACACCTCTAATCCAATCCCACAACCTAGTCCAGGCAATTGGCGGGGATTTCAGGTTGTTCGTAAAATACGAGGGACTCAATCCCACGGCTTCGTTCAAGGATCGAGGGATGACCATGGCCGTGACCAAGGCAGTGGAGAACGGTGTCAGGGCAATAGTATGCGCCAGTACTGGAAATACCAGCGCCTCCGCAGCGGCCTACGCCTCGCGGGCCGGGTTGACATGCGTTGTCCTGATTCCAGAGGGAAAGATATCCTACGGAAAGATGGCCCAAGCGCTAATCCACGGTGCCAAGACTATCGAGATCAGAGGGAACTTCGACGATGCATTGGAGTTGGTAAGGGAGCTGGGATTGAGGGACGACATCGAGATCGTCAACAGTATCAACCCATTCAGGATACAGGGTCAGAAGACAGCTGCCTTCGAGATATGTGACGAGCTCGGAGATGCCCCCGACCTGCACTTCCTGCCTGTTGGAAACGCGGGCAACATCACATCTTACTGGATGGGGTACAATGAGTACAAGAACGCTGGCAAATCCACATCATTACCGAGGATGATGGGATGGCAGGCAGAGGGCGCGGCTCCCATAGTCAAGGGACATGTTGTCACATCTCCGGAGACCGTGGCAACGGCAATTAGAATAGGAAATCCAGCTAGTTGGGAACAGGCGGTGAGGGCCTCCGAGGAATCGTCCGGGGCAATCGACACCGTCTCCGATGATGAGATCCTGGATGCCCATAGGATGCTTGCTAGAACAGAGGGGATTTTCGTCGAACCCGCATCGGCTGCTGGGATTGCTGGTATAGTCAAGAGCCACGCAAGGGGACTCATCCCTCAAGACTCGACCGTGGCGGTCACAGTGACCGGGCATGGTCTGAAGGATCCGGGTATTGCGATTGAGAACGCCAAGGCGAGATCCGTAGTGGTCGAACCTGATATCAAATCAGTGCTCGGTGCCATAGGTATGCAATGAGCACCATTATTGCTAACCGGCCAATCCCATGCCATGGACGACAAGTTCTCAGAAAGAGCATTTTCCACTAGGGCCGTCTGGTCCGGGACCAACAACTTGGAGGGTTCGGCAATCACGCCAATCTTCACCACCTCTACGTATCGCCTCAATGATTCGAGGTATCACGATTGGGCCGATGGCGGCCAGCACTCCCTAATCTACAGCCGTTGGTCGAGCGTGAACTCTGAGGCGGTGTCCTCCAAGGTAGCCGCACTGGAGGGTGCAGAGGACGGAGAGACGCTTGCAAGTGGTATGGCAGCGATCTCTTCCACCCTCCTATCACTGCTTTCGAAAGGCGATCACATGGTGACTTCCCCAGACATCTATGGAGGGACCTACGGCCTCCTAACCTCCGAATTCCCAAGGTTCGGCATCGACGTAACGATGGCAGATATCAGAGATCCGTCTTCCTTCGAGGCGGCGATAAATGAGAACACAAAGGTGCTCTACGTCGAGACCATAACCAACCCCTTGCTCAAGGTGTGTGACTTGGAGGCAATGGCATCAATCGCAAAGGAACATGGCCTTATTTCAGTCGTAGACAACACATTCGCAACTCCATGGGCCTGCCGCCCAATTTCAATGGGTTTCGACGTAGTCATCCACTCCGGGACCAAGTTTCTGAACGGGCACACAGACCTGACAGCAGGAATAGTGGTAGGTAGGCCCGACCTCATCAAGCGGGTCTTCGAAACCAAAACGAAACTAGGTGGAACCGCAGATCCTCAGATGTGCTATCTTCTAGAGAGAGGGATGAGGACCCTGCATGCTAGAATGCCAATCCATGCATCAAACTCTTCGGAACTCGCTAGAAGGCTGGAAGGGCACCCTGCCATAGCCAGAGTAAACCACCCATCTCTACCCAGCTACGCTGACTATGAGGTCGCCAAGCGCATAGTCCCAAATGGGACAGGGATGCTATCATTCGCCGTCCGAGGGGGAGACGAGTGCGCCATGCGCTTCGTAAGGGCATTGGAGATAATCTTCGAAGCAACCAGCCTCGGGGGGATAGAGAGCCTGGTTTCGTGCCCCTTCAACACAAGCCACATCTTTGTTCCCGAGGAGGTTCGCCTCGAGGCAGGTATCCTACCCGGCTTCGTGAGGATGAGCGTCGGCATAGAGGACGTTGATGACCTATGGTCAGACATCGAACAGGCACTCGAGGCCAGCCAATCCTGAACAGGTGCTAAGATGGATTACGCTCTTCTCCTAGCCACCCTCGTTTTCATTATCCCGATGTGCTTCAGCCCGGGTCCAAACAACGTACTATGCGCTGCCCATGGTTCCCAGCACGGATTCAAGGGAACTCTGACCCTGATATCGGGGATGGCGGTCGGTTGGTCCATTCTGGGTCTATTCGTGGGAGGGGCGACCGTCTTCATAGAAGACAACAAGGAGTTCTTCGACATACTCACATACATCGGGGCCGTGTACATCGCCTACCTTTCATACAAAATCGCAACATCTGACCCATTGGACGTAGGGTCACAGGAGAACGAGCGCCTTGGCTTCACCACGGGTATAGCAATCCAGTTCGTGAATGGCAAGGCGTGGATCCACTTCCTCGTCTTGATGACCACATTCGGATCCGTATTCGGGGCCGGGTTTGCTGGAAAGGCACTCCTAGTCCTCCTCAACGTGATGTTCGGCCTTCCTGCCGTGATGTCATGGGCTGCATTTGGGACCGCCCTTAGAAGGGCATTCTCCACCCCTAGTTCCGCTATCGCACTCAACAGGGCAATGGGGGCATCCCTGTTTGCAGTGGCCGCTTGGATAGCAATCCAGTAATGGTGCAGAGGGCAGGATTCGAACCTGCGAAGCACTACGCACTGGGACCTCATCCCAGCCCCTTTGACCGCTCGGGTACCTCTGCTTGTGAGTCACCGGGCTTACGACAGCCTATTTCAGAGGTATCCTAACTTCCACATCACCAGGTATCCGATGGGGAGCAAGGGTAAGCAGACTGCAAAGGCCCTTCGGAAAGCCCTCCACACCCCGTCCTCGTGGCCTTCGGGGATACTATCAGCGACCGCTACAACCAACTCCTCGATTATATCCGCGCCAGGGGATCCGCTATGGGCCATACTACTCACTCAGAACCTTATCCCGACCTTGGCCGCCATCGGAGGCATCTCACCCGTCTTGGCGTAGTAGAACAGTGACGCCCTGTTCACCGCATCAACAGTCGAGAAGAAGAGAACCGCGAAAAGGATCCCAACGGCCAGCATTACCATTCCCAGGATGACCCCCACCTCTCCCATCGTCATCAGAGGAATGGATATGAAAAACAGAAGGACTATGCAGAGAGTCATTAGTAGCCCGGTTCCAATATGGGACGTCACATCCTCACCCCAAGTCCTCTTGAACAGCTCCATCGACCTACCCATGCCATCGAGCACACCCGCCTTCTCCAGGACGATTATGGGGATTACGAAGAATGTGACAATCCACCAAGCGATGCCTAAGATGAAACTAGCCAGCCCTGCAACGAACCTGAGTGGAAGCGGGGAGTCTTCGCTGTGGGAAAGCCCCTCTAGGATCTGGATGAAAAGCCCGACCGTGCCCGCAACTATCCCCCAAACCAGAATCTGAGGGAGGCACTTCATGGCCTGCCCTATTCCGTAGGAGAAGCTTGGGTTCGTCCCCGAGCTGAGGCGTTCGTAGGCACTTGCGATGATAGCAGCGTTCCAGAAGACCGTGATTACAGATACTAACAAGTAGAATACGAACCAAATTGCCAAGTGAGCAAAAGCCAACTCGCTGCCGCAGTCTTCACCCACGCACTCTGGGTCTGAGGCCACTGCATCCAGACCGACCGAGCCGGAGATCGCCGCACCGATTGCCATGAGAGAAAATAGGGCAGAAAGAGAGGTGTACACAATCAGTTCGGGGTCTGCTCTGACCACGGCCATCCCAAGTTTCGTGATCTTCCAGCCTCGGGAGATCCTCTCACCAATACCTATCCTTCGCCCGTCTCTGCGCAACATCCACCCAGTCGGCCTATGTCTGTCCGTCACCGTCGTCATGGTGGAATTCTAGTGGTTTGGAGTAATAATGATATTCACGGAATCCCCAACCGAGACTCTACCTTCTCGTACAACACGTGCTAACCATCTCGACCAACCAAACTCCTTCTCTTGATCGACTCTATCGAACCGCCTACCAATGAACGACTCACCGATCTTCGAGCAAGGGGCACAAGGCTCGCTGAGCTCCAGAACGACGTCACCAACCTCCATTCTGGCCCCTTCCACCAGGGAATCCCACGAGACTCCTCGGATAGTTAGGTTCTCGCCAGTCGAACCCACCTCTATCGGATGCCCCTCCTGCTTCAGCTCCTCGATTCGCTCGAGGGAGAAGATGCAGACCGCTCTATCGGGATCCCCCCCTCGTCCGTCTCGGAACCTGTTGAAGTCCCCCTCGACCCCTTCCTTCCCGATATTGGCGGAATCCACCGTTCTCTTCGGTACTCCTCCGGAGCTGATGTTAATCGAGTGAACCAATCCGTTCATCCAATGACCTCGGAAAAGTCAATCTCCACACCCAGCCTATCAACCATTTCCACATACCTGTCGGCGAACAACTCGTCACGTTCGCTAAGATTGTGCTTCCAGAACCTCCAGGCCGCTATGCAGAGCGTGGCAAACCGATGAAGGAACGGGAGGGAATCAACCTCGTAATGGGTGAGACTTCTTACACTCTGGTACCCATCTATCAAGGCCCTCCAACGACCCAACACCGGTACAGTTCCATCCCATCCGAATCCGACGCATGACATTGCAAGGTCGAAAGCCATAGGGCCGATCCACGCCTCTTCCAAATCGAGAATAGCAGATACCCTGCCCCCGCTCCCGATCACGTTGTCAGGAAACAAATCTCCATGGAGCACCCCCATTGGAAGGTCAGTGGGGAAATCGGATCTAACCTCAGTAATCTGTGACGACAGCAATTCGACAAATGGGTCGGACACGCCCATCCTGGAGGCTAGGGAAATCACCTCTTCGAACAAGCCTAAGCCCATCCTGTACCTGTCGGGGAAGCAATCTGCCCCTGGAATGAGGTGCATCTTCGCTTGGGTTTCGCCTAGGCTCCGCAAAGACTCCTCGTCTAGGCCGAGAATACCTCCCTTGACAAATGGGAGCAATGTCCAGGCGACCCCCTCCTTGACTGCCATCTTCGACCCATCAGTGAGCATGACCGGGACTGTGGTCGGAATCCCGTTCTCATGCAGATGAACGTGCCGAGCAATTACCCTGCTGACCTCCTCAACGGTATTTGCATACCACGCCTTTAGAACGAAGGAAGAACCATCTTCCATCATCAACTGCAAGTTGGTATTGTCCCAACCCCCCTCTAGTGGAACCATTGACTCCAGACCGTTCAAGCCAGCCTTCGAAATGAGCCATTCAGCATCTGCTGATGATACCAAACTACTCGCTCCCACTCTCTGAACCATCGCCGATAATAGATCTGATTTGAAATTCCCAGCCCGAGTGGTCGAATCCGGTCAAACCACCGAACAGAGCAAGCTCATCGCATAATTCCTCACCACACGCAAAATAGTGTTGGTCACCAGTCGGCACGTACTCCTCTTCCGTGCTCAAAACAGGCAACCTGTAGATATTCCAGTCTCTCCTTTGTAGGAACTTTACGATTGGTGATTTGACGAACCGCGGAATCAGCGAGAAAACAAACATTACGAACGAACCGACCACTGTGGTCTTTCTATTGCTAGAAGATGTGTTGGCGTGCCTATCCATGTTTACGTCATAGTCCCATTCATTGATCCCTAGGAATCCTTCGACCTCCCTTACAACACTCATCGGATCACCCCTCATTCTGGAGCTATCAATAATTACGAATCTGCTCAGGTCAAAATGATCCAACCAATTCCTCATTGAGGTTCCGTACATAGAGACTACGCGCAATGATTCGTCCGACCATGCCTCCTCGAAATCCCCCCAATCCCTGCCGTCCCTGCGATCCTCGCCAGTGCTTCGAACCATGTTCCAATGGCTTACGGCCCTTGACACAGGCTCCCTAAGGCACAGAATGAATCTAGCGTCGGGGAAGTTTGATTTTATTCTCTGGGGAGCAATTGGACAGGAAAAAGTGTGAACCGAAGCATCCATCTTCAGACCGTCTCCTGAGAAGAAATCACCGTACTTCGACCAATCCGGTTCACGTTCATCTCTGGCGAAGGTCCCCTTGTGAGTGGCTATGAAATTCGGCTCCTTGGGGTCAGAAAGACAGATTCCAGGATGCTGATTTAGGATGTTTGACAACCATGTGGTGCCGGCCTTCGGCACGCCAATCAGGAAAACATCCACCCTCGACACCCTCGCTGTTCCGGTAGGGGCATAACATTTCACTTTCATCATGGGAGGCCCGCTCATTACCAAGCATAGGCATAAAACGGACCATTACCGCCTCTAGGATAACAACGGAGGAGAATAAATGAAAATCTCTCTGAAAAACACGTATCACTTCCTAAGGGATATGGCTAGAGTAGTGATAAGGGGGGAACTGGACTCTCCTGACTTCATCATCTTGGACGAAAAGGAAGTAGTGTTCGCCAGTGTGGCGAAATCGGCATGCTCGTCGATTAAGACCTCCATATACGGCAAGCCCCCCGAAGGAATTCAGATTCACCAGCACACATCCCATCTTTCTCACAGAAGGATACCCAAGAAGAAAGCCTCGTATTTCTCGTTCGCAATCGTTCGAGACCCGTATGAGAGGCTCGCCTCATGCTATCGCGCCAAGTTCAACAAAGTGGACGAATCAAAGTTCATGTTCTCCAACTATCTGTTTGGGTATCTGAAAAACGACGACTCTTTCGAGGAGTTTGTCCGCAAGGTCTCGAAGATCCCCGACATATTGTGCGACAGGCACTTCAAGGCTCAAAACAAGATTGTCTTCGCCTCGGGTAAAAAGATAGACTTCATCGGAAAGTTCGAGAATCTCCCATCCGACTTTGAGGGGATAAGGGAAAGGTACGGCTTCGCAGAACTGCCCATGCTGAACAAGTCAGCAGGGAGAACCGCCGCAGACCTATTCTCGGATGAGACCAGGGCATTGGCATCAAAGAGGTACGAGAAAGACTTCGATCTATTCGGATACCCAACTTGATCGATATAGCCACCCTCCCCATAACCGACAACGAAAAACCAGAATTGGTACCCGGAAGGCCATGGAGGGACGCGCAACCAGGCTCCTCGTGTCCAAGGCAGCCATGGTTCGAAATGGCGGCGCGGCTCGCGACCTCCTCCGAAACCTCCCTGAGTTGAGCAGGAGGTTTGAGGTGAAATTCTGCTGCCTCAACATACTGGACAGCCAACGCGAGAGAATAGAGTCACTAGGTGTCGAAGTGATCTGCCCCGACAGCCAGTGGGAGGTGAAGGGGGGGATTTGGAACGAGATATCGGCGAAGCAGGATCGATCATCAAAGAAGGCTTGGGAGGCACTAGGAGGAATCAGAGAAGCCATCGAATGGGCCGATGCAATCCACCTCACAACCGGAGCCGGCTCGATGGATTTCACCTCCCTGGTCCCTAGCTCGAAGCCACTCCACCTACACTTTCTAGAGTCCAAATCAGGGGTTTTCGACAGCGTGAGCCACCTCAATAGTGACGGTTCTGGAATGTGGCGAGCGCATGTCGTCCACGCCCTGCAGTTCTATCACCGAAGGAGAATAATTTCGTCATTCAAAGGATTCAACAAGAACGAGAAGTGGGTCATAAGCGCCAATTCGAACTACTCTGCGAGCAAACTACTGGAGGAATACGGAATAACGGGCGGGGTACTATTCCCAGTAGTTGATTTGTCGGAATTCCAGAGGGAGGGATTCCCGGACGAGGATCAGGCCATCGTTCGGCTGAGAGGGCAAAATGAATCGGAATACGCCGTCACCGTTGGAAACCTTAGCAGATTCAAGGGAGCATACGAATCGGTCGAGCATATTGTCGGTTGCGACCTAGATCTGGTACTAGTAGGAGGAGGGAGCGAGCCTGAGAACCAGGATTTTGTGGCCTTCGGGAGGAGGCTTGGCGTCAATGTACAGGTCCTGTCCAACCTCGACAGCATCGAGATGTCCATTCTGATGAAGCGATCCACCGCGGTAATCGGACTTGCACACGGCGAGGCTTTCGGTCTGACCCCGATTGAGTCAATGGCTCTTGGTGCGCCCCCCGTTTTCGTTGACGAGGGCGGGTATCGGGACACCATAGTCGACGGAGTCAACGGCAGGCTGTTAGCCAGGGGGGCGTTTGACGATTGGAGACGGGCATTCGCGCAAGCAAGAGACCCAGAAACAAGGGCTAGATGGGCCGAATCAGGGCTTTCCAGAATCGAAGAGCTCGGCCTCAGCTCAGAGAACTACGCCTCACAATTGGACGAGAGGATACGCTCGCTTCTCTAGGAATCCTCACCGATTCATTCATCTCTGAATCATTAGGACGACCGATGGGATATTCGTGTACATACCGGGACTCTGGACAGCCAAGCAGATGATCTTGAGTGCAAGGAGGGCCATGGGGAGCAAGCCAGAAGACCCCGCATTCATCCTAACCCATCACAAGGTCGCAACCGTCCTCTGCAGGAAGGTGCTAATGGCATCGACCGAGAGAATCGGCTGGAGGTACAATAGCGAGATGGGAGTCGCAAACGACATCGCATCGAAGACAGACCTACTACACGTCATACACGGAACTACGACGGATGCCTTCCTGGACTCTGGTAGGCGTGGTGTACGGATAATCCGAGACCCAAGGGACGTAATCGTCTCCGGCTTCCTATACCACCAGAGATGCTCGGAGTTGTGGTGCATTAATTCGGACTTCTCGAAGCCCGGTTATCATCATCCGCAGGTACCACTGCCCCTTGCGCATATGGATCTGGAGACCAGGGAGGCCTTCGTTTCCAGTCTGGAGGGGGTATCGTACCAGGAGAGGATACGGGGGCTCGAACAGGACGATGGGCTAATCTTCGAAATGGATGGATTCGCAAGAATCACAATAGACGAGATGGTCGGATGGAAGGAGAGAGAGAACGTCTTGACCATCAAGATGGAGGACATGGTAGCAGATTTCGATGGGTCCTTCGAGAAACTTTTCCGTTGGATAGGGATTCCAGAACCCTCGATTCCAACCTGCCTGGAAATTGCCAGGGGTCACGACATGAACAGGATGAGGGAGGACCAAATAGCCTCGAATCCTCACATCTCGACGGGGAAGCTACGAAAGTGGGAGGAGTACTTCTCAACCAAAGTAAAGGCGGCATACGAGGAGAGATTCGAGGGCGCCCATCTGAAGCTTGGCTACGAGTGATCGCTCTCGCTACTTTCCGGTGCGAGTAATTCAAGAATATCCGCGTTCCCGATGGCATTGTGTTCGACCTCGCCTCAATCATCCTAGGCACATTTCAGGATGGCCTGGTATCTGTATTCGGCGATTCAGTCGGTTGGTTCGTCGGCCACGCCATATTGTTGGCCACCTTAGGGGGCATGGTATTCGCAGTCAGGGAGAGGGACCACATCGTCAAGCACTCGGGTCTAGGGAGGAGCCAGGCATACGACCTCACGGCCTTCATCCTGCTGACCCTTTCGCTCTTCTACTTCTACAGCACAGTATGCGGCTTCGCAACCACGCCCTCCCTAATCGTCGGGGCGACCTCGTCGCTTTTCCTAAGATGGATGGTCACCATCCTGGGCTAATGCTCTCTGATAGAGTAAAGCCGCCCTACTGCCGAGCAAGCTCAATCACGGTGTGGTGGAAGTTGCATACCTCATCGAACTGATTTAGACCCCTGCAGTTTACTAGAACCTCGAAGCCCTTCTGTGCCTCCTTCCTGTTCACGATCTTGTGGGGCGCCTCCTGGGAGCAAGAAGGACACCTCAATACCAGAATATCCCCAGTCCTCTTGTTCAACCTCCTGTCTCTGGCCTCCGCCCTTTCTTTCTTGATACTCCTATCTCTTCCGTAGTACTTGACGTACATCTGCAAAGTTATGCTGCAAAGCGCCAGGATCGCTGAAATACGCAGATCTATTTCTGCGTTAGTCTCTGGAAAAGAACCAGAATAGAGAATCATTACCCCATTCCCTATCAGGCCACCAGAGAGCAAACCGGACATGAAAATCGGCAAAACCTGCCTCAGGTACATCCTGAAGGCAAGGGTCAGGAAAGTCGTCGAAACCAAGAGAATTTGATAAAGCACCGGATGGGATATCTCCGAGATGACTGGAATCCCCGAGACAACCTCTTGGAGGTCTATGCCCCTATTGTAAATCAGGTACTCGTGGCCGAGGATCACTGCAAGGGGAGGCCCGAGAACTACGACGTAGTTCTCAGCTACCCTTGGCAATATGTACCCGATCATGAATCCGAGAAAAATGCAAGCCATCCTGACCGCCAAATCATCTGTCCCTGACAAAGCAGGAATTACCCATCCCGATGCAACAATCTCTCCAATCAGGGCTCCGACGATTCCGAAGGCCCTGTAGATCCGAAGGCCTTTCCTCGGGATTATTGCAGGTCTGAGTGAAGCCTTCATCGAACTGGCCACGTCGCTGGAAAAGCCCTTCTTTCTCCGATTTCCTTTCTTTTTTGGCTCAGGCTTCTTCCAATAGCTGGGCTCCCAGAATAGATAGGCCCCAATGCCAACCATCGTCAAGCCCGTGAAGACCTCCACGGCTTACGCTGGGGCCTTGTCGTTAAAGAACGGCTGCCTAGTCACTCAATCTCCTCATGAGGACAAACAGGGCAACTACCAGAGCCACTAGCCCAACTCCTCCTGCGATGAAGTAATTCTGGTTCTCCTCGGTCATCCCTAGCTCCTCCAGCACCGTTCCATTGACATCAATCCCAACCGAGGGAATCACGGTCTCCTTTTCGTTCACAGTTAGGGGGAAAGCGAAATCGCTCGAGCACGACCATCCAGGATCAGTCATTTCATCAACCACAATCAGACAACCTTCCCACTTCTCCTGGAGGTTGGAGGGAGTGGTTAGTAGGAAATCGCAGGTGACCGAACCCATCGGATTTTGGATATTGCAACCATTCGCCGACATGTCATTGAAACCCGATGGCCACATGCTCTCCTGCGAACTGCCCTTCTCCAGTAGGTGCAGCGAGATTGACATGCTGGCATCCTCGTTGCTATCACAGCTGTAAACCACGGAGAAGGACACGTCCTCGCCAGCCTCAGCGAAGATAGCCGAGGGTCGGGAAGAGGAGCAGGTGGTGTAGGGGAGCACCTCCACCTCGATGCCCTCTTCGTCCGAGAACCCGAAGATGCTCACAGGTACCCCGTTCCACTCCGTTACTACTGCGCTAACATTGACCTCGTACGTCCCTGCGGACTGTCCCGTTGGAGAAGCGAGCGCAACCTGGAAAGACGAGGTCTGCCCCGCTCCAACAGTCACGCTCTCGGGTCCCGCGATATCCAACTGGCCCCCCTGGTAGGTCAAATCCACCTTTTCAGGAAACGCAGTAGGATTGGTCAATT
>CAYFGC010000027.1:0-14997 GCA_964342625.1 uncultured Candidatus Poseidoniales archaeon
CGGCGGTAGGCCCCTAAGAGGGGCCTGCCGTCGAGCCGAAAATATCAGAATCTAAATCCACTTTACATCTGTCTGTTCGGTAACTGTCATAGGTCTGCTATCGGACCGGCTCCGGGGCTATCATGAAACTTCACGAGTTTGTCGTCCGCCGGCTCTTGCTCCTCATCCCGGTCATGATCGGAGTCGCGGTCTTCACCTTCGCAGTCGCTCAGATAATCCCCGGTGACCCAGCCGCTCTACAATGCGGTGACAAATGTGGCCTCATTGTCGGATACGACGACGATGGAAACCCAATCACGGCACACCAAGCTAATCGCGAGAGGCTGAGGCTGGATGACCCAGTCAGCATTCAGTTTGAGAGGTACATTACCGACCTGATCAATGGAGACTGGGGGGAGTCGCAGAAAAACGGCCGACCCGTCCTTGACATAATCAAGACATCCGCACCGGTAACTCTCGAGATGGCATTCTTCTCGCTCATGATAGCATATCCATTGGGCATCTTCCTTGGTATAATCAGCGCTGTGAGGCAGGATAGGATGTTCGACCATGTCTCCCGCTTCTTCGCAATCGCATTCGTCAGCCTCCCCATCTTCTGGTTCGCTATGCTCCTGCAGCTCTACTTCGCAACAGGGCCTGAGGTTGGAGGAATATGCGATCCGATATTCGGTACGGAAGGAGGGTGCTTCCCTATTTTCGACAGGCATGATCAGAGTTACACATACCCAGTTGAAGGATACCACTGGTTCTACCCAGAAGCAGGTACCGGGTTCCATCTGGTCGACAGTTGGTTCGTTACCGATGCGAAGCTAGCAGAATTGCCCTCAGAGTTCGACACCAATAGGGAGTTGTTCATGGATACGCTGACTCATCTGGTACTCCCCTGCTCTGCCTTGGGAATCGCCTCCTCCGGCTCTCTGCTCAGGTACATGCGCGCTAGCCTACTGGAGGTGCTTCACGAGGATTACGTCAGGACTGCAAGGGCCAAGGGGCTCTCCGAGTTCCGGGTCGTGGTCGTGCACGCATGCAGGAATGCCATGGTGCCAATAGTCACAATCCTGGGGTTCTCCATAGGGGGTGCGATTGGGGGGGCTGTGCTGACCGAGTCAGTTTTCGGCATCCACGGAATGGGGACCGTGGCCGTCTTGGGTATCCTGCAACTGGAATACCAAATCGTCATGGGAGTCACCTTACTAACTTCGGTGATTTTCCTGCTGTCTAATCTGATAGTGGACATCGCATATGCAATTGTTGACCCGAGGGTGAGGCTAGAATGAGGGATTGGGAAGGAGGTCGAAATGACCGAGAAGAGAGCCGGAAGCGACTCCTGGAATCTTTGTCCATGTCCATCGGCAACCTCGGTCGGGGATGGAAGATTTACCGCCGTTCACTACTGGCCATGCTAGGGCTACTGATGGTTTTGTCAGTCTCCATGGTCGCCATCTTCGCTGATGAGATAGCAGTCCAGCACCCGTACAGGAATCTTACAGATACCGAGGACAAGTGGACGTTAAACCCAGATTCGCAAGAGCTGCCACCATTCTCTGAGGAGTGTTCCTTGCGCTCGCAGAAGATTTCCACCGACCCCAGAGCCGCCTCATTCTCTGAGACTGTGGTGGCAGAGTCAGGAGACAAGGTAGGGGCGTCGATTGCCGATGGCTACTACACGGATGTCCTAGTTGTTACTGAGATCATCAAGATAGAGGACCCCAAGGGCTACGACCAAGACATATCCCTAATCACGGTCGACCCGAACAACTCCTCGATTTTCGTTCTCTCACCAGAACTTTATGGGAACTCCTCGCACTATCCTGAAGTCTGGATTTACTATCTATTCGAAAACTCTGAGATGAGTCACTGGTGGATGCCCGAGGGATATGACACGTGCATCTTCGGAACCAACAAAGAAGGGCATGACGTGTTCAGCAAGGTTGTCTACGGCGCCCGCGTATCTCTCACCATCGGCATTACAGTGGCAACTCTGACTGTCACAATCGGAACCATCGTGGGAAGCATCAGCGGCTACTACGGGGGGAGGGTCGACGAGGTGATAATGAGGATCTGCGACGTCTTCTTCGCAATCCCGGGGCTAATCCTAGCGATGGCTTTCGTGGCTGCAATGAGGTCGGTCTCAAGCCTGACCTTGCCCGTTTGGCTGGGAGTCCTCCTACCGGTACTGATGTTGGCATACTTCCTCAATTCACACCTCTCGAAAACTGTTCTGTATGGTGGCGGCCGGGTTATCAACCAAGAAACGTGGATGCAGACGGACTCTACTTCGCTGGATAACGATTTCTGGAGCAGATGGGCGTTCTGGCGCAATTTCAGCATATTCAAAGTGAATTTGAATCGATCCTTCATGGTTGGCCTATTGGCCTTCTTCTTCTTCGTAGGTTGGCTCCCAGCAGTCGCATGGCCCGATTTCTTCGGTATCTCTCACAGCAGAGGATGGCGCCTAACTTCCTCGTTTGTCGTAATCGTTCTTCTTTCAGTAATAGTTCTGGCAGATAGAAGATTCATTCAGAAAGATACCTTGGATGGGGCCCTGGGGAGGCTCGGCTCATCCTTCGACTGGACCAACCCATGGAGGTATCTGAACTTCAGGACCGTCGTAGTCTTCCTATCCATGGCCATACTGTTCAAACTATCCGGAAACGAGGGCTCCGAAATCATCCTCATCAAGGACTTCGACAAACTATGGCAGGTGCAGTTCGCTCTGATTTTCACTGGCTGGCCCGGTTATGCCAGGCTGATTCGCGGACAGGTCCTATACGTCAAGGAGATGGCTTTCGTCGAGGCAGCAAAGAGTGTTGGGGCACCTCCGAGCAGAATCATGTTCAGACACATTCTGCCTAATGCTTGGGCACCGCTTCTGGTTGCCTTCACCTTGGACATAGGGGGGACCATCCTGTCTGCATCCGGACTCTCCTTCCTGGGCTTGGGGGCAGCACCGTATACGGCAGAGTGGGGGCTGATGATATCCGAGAGCAGAGTCGCGTTCCAAAGAGCACCTCACATGATGCTATATCCCGGCTTAGCGATAGCCGTCACGGTGCTTGGATTCAACCTACTTGGGGACGGCATAAGGGACGTGGTTGATCCGAAGAACAGGAGGTGATTGGATGGTTAGAGAAGTGCTTGAGATTGAGGGGCTAAGAGTCCACTTCGATACCCTTGACGGCCCTGTTGAGGCCCTAAACTCAGTCGATCTGAAGGTCGATGAGGGACAGATAATGGGTCTAGTCGGCGAGTCTGGGTGTGGAAAGTCAGTCACCTCACTGGTATCCATTGGGCTCGCAACCTGCGAGATTGACGAGGGGAGTGTCAGATACCAAGGCGAAGAACTCCTCTTCAGGGATACCCCATCGAAAATCAAGATACAGCAAATTTCGGAGAAAATAACGGCATTTGGAGTCATGGCCGCTATATTTTCATTCTTCGCCACTATCCTGGTGGAGCCCAATTTCTTCAGTTCCCTGTTCTTGTTTTTCTTAGCCATCACGAGTACTTCATGGCTTGTGGGATTCTCGGCAAAGGCAGAATCACGTAAGCACCAGAGGTACATGAGGTGGGTCCGAGGGAATGAGATAAGCATGATATTCCAAGAGCCAATGTCGGCCCTCAATCCCCTATACAAGGTGTCGAAGCAGATTTCCGAAGTTATGAGGGAGCACGACCGCCTAGTGGAGGCGGAAACCCCCGGAATCGAGAGAATATGGAGTGCTTTACTGAGCCCATTCTCGATGGTTAGCGGGGCATTCTCCGCAAAACCGCGTCAGTCGTCGGTAGCATTGGCATCACTATTGTTCATCTTCGCAGCACAGCTATCTGGTTCCAAGGACCAGATTCTCGACGTATTCTCGGCCCCGATCAAGCTCTTCGCAGACCTGTCAAGCTGGCTCTTGGCCCTTGGGACCGCATTAGCCGGTTTTGAATTGACCAGCCTGTTTGGTGACGCCGTCAGTTTGACACTCGATCTGGTGGCAATATTGCTCATGGAAAACATCGTCATTGTCGGTGGAATGGGTGCTATTTACGGATATGGGAAGTTCTCAGAAGACTCCCCATTCTCCTCCATCTCATTGTACATTCCTCATGTGATAGCTGCTTACCTGGCAGTATACATGATGATTTGGATGCCGCTATCCGGACTATCTGCGATTCTGGTGATATGCGCACTACTCGCTCTCCCCTTCATCATATGGTCCGACTTTCTCAGGCTGGACCCCGCTCACATTAGGCAGGTCGAGGGCATCCTGGATGATGTCAGGATTCCCGACCCCAAGTCCGTCGCCAACATGTATCCGCACGAACTTTCAGGAGGTATGAGGCAGAGGGTGATGATTGGGATGATGATGGCATGTGAGCCCAAGCTACTGATTGCCGACGAACCCACCACTGCTCTCGACGTGACTATCCAGGCCCAGATACTCAACCTAATGAAGGTCCTCAGGGATGAGAAGGGTACTGCAATCCTGCTGATCACCCATGATCTCGGCGTGATTGCAGAGATGTGCGATGACGTAACGGTGATGTACGCCGGAAGAGTAGTTGAGAGGGCCTCTGTAAGGGAGATATTCTCCAACCCATTACACGCTTACACAAGAGGCCTAATCGCCTGCACACCAAGCCTCGAGTCGGAAAGAGGATCAGTCCTGCCAGCAATACCCGGACAGGTTGCGAATCCCTCGGATTTCGTCACCGGATGCCGTTTCTGCCAGAGAATGAAGAGGGAGGGCGAGACTCTGGGCACCCGCCCCGAATTCATAGAAGCAAGCGAGGGGCACTGGGTCGAGAGCTGCCCCATTTGCCTAGACGAGTCAAAGGACAGGTGGGTGTGAGATGTCGGAGAAGCCCCTAATCGAAATAAGGGGGATGAGGAAGTGGTTCCCGATAAAGGAAGGGATGCTGTCTTCCGTCACAAGCTACGTCAGGGCAGTAGACGGCGTGGATCTGGTGATAAATCGAGGAGAGACCCTCGGCGTGGTCGGAGAATCAGGCTGCGGCAAGACCACATTGGGAAGGGTGCTGATGGGCCTCATACCAATCACCGATGGATCCGTGATTTATTCCGGATCAGACATCCGCGATATACCAAACAAGGAGGTAAGGAGAAAGATGCAGATAGTTTTCCAGGATCCCGGAGGATCGATGAACCCAAGGATATCAGTTCGTTCTATCGTCGGCGAGCCTCTGCAGGTCAATGGGATATCCGAAGGCGTGGAACTGACTCGCAAGGTCGAGGAACTCCTGGAGTCCGTGGGTCTGAAGGCCGAACATATGACTCGGTTCCCCCATGAGTTCTCTGGTGGCCAAAAGCAGAGGATTGCCCTCGCAAGAGCCCTCTCACTCGACCCAGAGTTCATCCTCCTCGACGAGCCCACCAGCGCACTTGACGTCTCGGTCCAGGCTCAGGTTCTCAACCTGCTTGAGAAGATTCAGAAAGAGAGGGGGCTCACGTTCGTCTTCATATCCCACGACCTCGCCGTGGTTAGGCACATCTCCGATCGCATAGCTGTGATGTACCTGGGCAAGGTCGTCGAATTGGCTGATTCCGATGAGATATACCGCAACCCCCTCCATGCATACACGAAGGCCCTTATCTCCGCCATCCCCAGCCCGGACCCAGATGCAAGGAGCGACCAGCCGCCCGTCGAAGGAGACGTCCCCTCGCCGGTCGACCCCCCTCCGGGATGTGCCTTCGGTCACCGCCTCCAGCATCCAGACTGGGAGAAGAGCACCAAGATGGACCTGTCTCTGAAGGAGGTTTCCCCGGGCCATTGGGTGCAGCCTTGCCCCTGCTGCACGGATGAATTCGACGAGGATAGGGACATCCCCGATTGGGTAAGAGGGGAATAAATGCCGAGTAGCATCGGTAGTTCGGATGAAGATTCCGAGGCCCCCCCATTCTTCGACAGTAGGAAGGAGGCAGAGTCTTCCTTCTGGCGTCTGAAGAAGGCATCGGATGCCTCGCGGGAGAGTCGTGTTAAAGCAGTCTTGGCTCAGGAGGAGGAGAGCATTCTAACCACTCTTGGGAGGGTTTCCTACATCTCTGTATGCATATTGTTCGACGGCCTCATCCTCACAGAAATTCCCGTAAGGATGGGCAAGACCGCTTTCTCTTGGATATTATTCCTAATCGTACTGTGGGTAGCAATCAGAATACAGAGGCAACTGTATGACAATTGGTTCGCGATAGATATTAGCCAGATTGACTTCGATCGAGATCGATAGGGAACATATCTGAATCAATCCTCTCGAATCTCCTGAATGAGGGGACTATCAATCCAGCCATTGTTGTGAGTACCATGAAAGAGACTGCAACGGAGAATGTGGTGAGTACATTAGTCTCCTCAATCATCCAACCGCCCATGAGGGGCGCAAGCGGGATGAAAACCAGTGAACCTATCGCATCAAGGGAGTTCACTCTCCCTCTTAGGTGCTGATCGACGCTATCGGACATAGTGGTCCGCCATATCACCCCAAGAGTACCACCAAGTATCCCCTCAAGAAGAACGAAAACAAGTATCAACAGGAAAGGGATTGGCATTGCCCACATCAGCATGCACCATGCAATTCCCCCAATTAGAACATAGAATACAAGACCTCTGATTTCCTTTGAAACTGGTCTGATCCCGCCAATGATGGATCCAATCATCGCACCAGCCGCCCCGACGGCTCCGAAGACCCCGAACTCCTTGGCACCAAGTCCATTGTTCTCGATGATGAAGGGTATTCCGATTTCTATAGCGGAGTCACCAATGTGCCAAATCATGAACATCGCTATTCCCGCGAAAAGCCATGGCTGGGTCTTCACGAAGGACCACGCCTCCGTGACCTCTTCGCGAAGGTTACCACCCTCCTCCCTTTCGATGGGTATCTCCGGAATTGTCCAGAGGACCAGCGCACTGAAGGCGAAGGTAAGAACATCCAGAATTAGGCATACCTCGATTCCCCATGTAGCAACCGAAAAGCCACCGATCAGGGGCCCCAGCATCCATGCACAAGTCATTGCCACACCCCTGATGGCATTGGCTTGAGGCAGCAACTCCTCCTCCACAAGGTCGGGAACCAGAGCCCCAATGGCCGGGATTGAGAATGCCCCCGCACCCCCTGTGAAGAAAGCTACAACAAGCAGGGTCTTGACTTCTCCAAAACCCAATAATATGGCTATTACCGCTATAGTGACCAATATTGCTTGGGCAATATCGGCCACCAGGGCAACCGTTCTTCTCGGCATCCTGTCGACTACCATGCCACCATAGAGTAGCAAGGGCAGGTGGCCGAGAAAATACGATGTGAAAATCAAGCCGTATTCCTTAGGGCCTCCTATTTGAGCAACCGTCCAACCCATCCCGATGAAGAAAATTGCAGTCCCAAGCATGTTGATCCCATTGCCAATGACAAGCCTCCTGAAATCAGCTACCGCCCACGCCTCTGACATGCTCATGAGTCGGCATCCGCGCTTTGTCCTATTCAATGCCATTTGTCCAGTGCGGTGTGGAAGCGCCGATAATGCGATTGTTCAATTGAACCAAAAAGAAACATCTTTTACAGTAAATATTATACAAATAGTGATTATTTATCCAAATAATAGTTCATATGTATACAAATATTACTTTTAATGATTATTATACTCATTTTTCATCATCAATAATGCTCAATCGTTCAGACTATATACTTCCTTCTTCCGGCGAAGAGGTATGGCAACTAAGTCGAAATTAGAATATATCTGGCTAGATGGATTCGAACCAACACAGAGTATGAGGAGTAAGACAATGATTGAAACCGATTTCTCCGGAAATATAGAGGATTGCAAGATGTGGTCGTTCGATGGGAGTTCAACAAAGCAGGCCGAGGGAGGGTCATCAGACTGCCTCCTGAAGCCAGTTGCAATTTACCCAGATCCTGACAGATTGAACGGATACCTGGTAATGTGCGAGGTGTATAATGCCGATAGCACACCCCACCCGACAAACGGACGTGCAACGATCGAGGAGGACGACGATGACTTCTGGTTCGGCTACGAACAGGAATACTTCCTCTGGGACCCTGAAACCAATCTCCCCTTGGGTTTCCCCAATGGTGCTACGGGGCAGGGACAGTTCTACTGCTCCGTCGGGGCAGAGAATGCGTACGGAAGAGAGGTAGTCGAAGCACACCTAGACATGTGCCTGGAGGCTGGAATAAACGTCGAGGGGATTAATGCAGAAGTAGCCGTAGGCCAATGGGAGTTCCAAATCTTTGCTAAGGGTGCAAAAAACGCCGGTGACGAGGTCTGGGTGGCTAGGTACCTTGCAGAGAGGAACGCAGAGAAGTACGGCCTCACAATTGAATGGCATCCGAAGCCATTGGGCGCAACTGACTGGAATGGTTCTGGAATGCACGTAAACTTCTCAGACACCACCCTAAGGACTTGTGGCGATGAGAAGGTCTTCTCCCGGGTCTGTGAGGGGTTCGGCAGGAATATCAAGAAGCACATGGACGTTTACGGGGCTTACAACGATCAGAGACTCACTGGACTGCATGAGACCCAATCTATCCACGAATTCTCATATGGCGTATCCGATAGGGGGGCATCCATTCGAATCCCGATTGGAACAGTGGAAGACGGGTGGTGCGGACGTCTCGAAGACAGAAGGCCATCATCTAATGGCGACCCATACAAAATTGGGGCTGTAGTAATTAGCACAACCAAGTCTGCTTACGTAGAAAAAGAAGTAGGTGCTGATGCTGAATCAGTGAGTTTAGCTAGTGCCTGAGAATATGTCGAAGATCCCCTCTGCCATCAGGATTCATTTCTTGCCTCAGCAATTGAAACCACTTCATCCGCACACCCCCAAGACAAAGTCACTCCTGCACCCCCGTGGCCATAGTTGTGAATGATCCTAGTGCCTCCGACGATCTCCTCTTCCAGACGAACTTCGGTCCGAGAGGGCCTCAACCCCACAGTACATCCGACTATCTTGCTCCTATCCAAGTCGGGCCAAATCGCCTCTACCTTTCTTAGAATCAGGTCATTGTCCTCGTCTCTAATTTCTAATCCCCAATCTCCAACTTGGGCCGTTCCTCCAAGAACTGTAACGTTAGTCCTTGGGATGGTGTATGTCAAAGTCTCGGGCTGTTGATCAAAATGACCAATTCCGGGATCCTGCTCGATGAAGATAATCTGCCCCCGCGCCGGTTTGACTTCTTCGTCATCGCAGAGCTCCCTTGCCCCTAGGCCAACGCAATTAACGACCACATCACCCTCCAAGGCTTGCAGATCTTCTACAAATCCCTCCTCGAATGTCCCTCCAAGGTCCTCAAACCGGTTCTTTAGCCATGGCATGTAGTAATGCATGTCTATCGCCGGTGCCCTGAACTCCCAACCGAACACATACCCATCAGGAATCTCACTAACCTCCAGGATTCTGAATGCTGCTATGTCATTATTCCAAGGAGGAGGGTCAACGACGTCCCTCAGGTATTCTCTCCCGTCTATCATCTTCACACCTGCTTCAGGCTCGCTATCACATATTTTTTCGAGAATATCGTAAGTCACAATTCCCCAGGTGTCCGCCCTATCTGCAGGTTTCACTAGAAATGGATACCAAATTGCTGCAGCGACATCCGATACCGTCTCGGGACTGAACTTGTCCGAGACGATGTGTGCATCATGACCGCCCTCTAGGAGCCTAATCCCGGAAGACAGCCCAGATACCCCTGCCCCTACAATTGTACAGCGCATGCCCCGATACACGTTTGGCTTATGATTAAACTCCAATAATAGAGTCCAACTATAATCAGTCAATTTCTTGAGTTAGGGCCCCTTTCCAAGGGTATGCCCAAGGTCAGGCGTCCGAAGAAGGGTTGGGTCGTCCCAAAGACTCGCAGGCCTAGGCCGGCAAGGTCCAATGGCCCAAAGAAAAGAAGGCTCCCTAGGTGCCCTTCATGCGGCCAATGGAGCATGAAGAGAGACGAATCCAGAAGTGAGACGTTCTGCACGTCATGTGGGGTAATTGGCTAATGGCAAACCCCAATATCGAACCCCGCTTCCGTGAAACGCCACAGTGATGAGGAACCGCACCGGGTGCTTCGGGCACCCAGAGTGATGGGCGATCTGAGTGGCACCGGGTGAGTATAATGGAAGACCAGAGGGTGTACATCGACGAGATTGGACGGATGTACCGAATCAAGGAACCAGTCCTCCTAAGTGAACCACCAGAGAATCTCAGGATAGCAAGAACTAGCAAACCATGGTCGACCTACCTCAGAATGCTTGGAACAGTAATTCCTGCCTTCTTCCTGATGTATGCCCTCCTTTTCCTAGTAATCGGTTTGGTCAGCCTTGAACCCGGTATTGTTCTAATCTCCGGACTCTGCAGCGCCCCTCTTGTCGTCTTCATCTTGAGCCTGCATAAGCCCAGACTTGTCCACGTGCAACTAGCCGTTCCCGATGAAATGGGCTCCCAAGCACATGCAATATCTACTGGGGTTTCTTTGATGACTCCGATGAAGACCACGCTCTTTCGATTCTTAGTCAAGGACGACTCGATATTGGATGTCCCCCCGAATAGGCAACTGTGGGGGATTTTCTCAGCAGTGATACTCGTGGGTGTCACAATAAGCGCAATGCTATACTCAGAAGTTGAGTCTCTGGAAATAATTGCGGTTTTGCTATTCATTTTGATCGGGATCCCAATTTGGTTCGTCGGTTTCTCTCTTCCAGTTTTGGCATGGTGGGGGACTTCGAACAAGTTGCTGGGCCTGCCAACAAGGAGGAGGGATGCCGAGGCATGGCTAATGGCAGGTATGGCCTCCGCATTCCCTGCATTCATTTTCAATTCTCTTATCGCACCCGAAATTATCCCCTTCGACTCAGTTTACTGGACCGAGTTCTCACTACTGGCGGTAGGGGCCCCTTTCTGTGAAGAGATTTTCAAGGCGATGGCAGTTGCCCTATTCTTGCCTTACATCAAAGGACCCAAGCACGGCTTCCAAGTCGGGTTCACTGTGGGTCTAGGATTCGCATTGATAGAGAACTTCCAGTACATTGGTTTCTCCCTACTGGGGGGCCCCGTCGGATTGAGCTTCACGATATTGGTCCGAGGAATCGGTTCAATCCCCGGTCATGCAGTCTGGACAGCAATATCTGGAACTGCTATAGGTTGGATGGCAACTGACAAAGAACTCAAGGCAAAACTCTCGTGGAAGGCCAGATCAATGGCAATTTCTGCGATTGACATTGCCGAGGGCATCGGTATCGATACCGATGGCGACGGAGACTTATCAGGTTTCGATGGCTCTCGCCCCACCATGGCGGATGCGTTGAACCAAGCATCCAAGGAAAACGAAGAAAGCAAGCCATGGATGATAATAGGGCAGGAAACAGATGCGGGCAATTTAACAGATTCAGAACTGGGAGTGGGAGGTTTCTCTGTGGCCTATGCGGAGTATAGAGTATCGAGGGCTCTTTCGGGCATTCACACTCCTCGTGGTGTAGCTCCGGCTTTGGCGCTCTCGATAGCTGGGCACTCATTCTGGAATGGGAGCTCCTTCTTATCTCTCTCCGCTGCTCAGTTACTTGGTCTGGGCGAGTTGGGGTCCACTTTGGCGGCCTTCGCATGGATAATCTTCCTGATTTGCTCTGTTCTGTTTGTCGCCAGGGGAGTAATCAGGGGGGTAAACTCTCTCGAGTAGTATAATCTCTGGAAAATTCAGTTCTGTACCACAACTGTTCCGAATCTTTCATGACCGCAGTTGGGAACGACAACCTGTCAATATGGTGGAACTCGGAGACGATCTGACTATCTCGCTCGCTCTGGTTTCGGGACTACTGATAATCTCGATGACTAAAGATCTCCTCGATAGTGGGGGGCTATTGGCAGCCTTGGCGGTGGGCCTGACAATTTCCTTACTCGGGCATTGGACCTGGCTCCTGGTCCTGATGACATTCCTCATTGTCGGCTCCCTAGCCACCAAATGGAGATTTGAGGAGAAGGCAAGAATCTCCGCCGAAGAAGCCAACGATGGGGTCAGAGGTTGGAAGAATGTCTTGGCCAACGGCGGGATGGCCAGCATCGTCGCAATTGGAAATTTCTTCATCGGTGGACACGAATGGGCCTATTTCCTCCTATGCTCAGCAGTTTCCGTTGCAGCTTCTGATACGCTTGCCTCTGAGATTGGAAGCCTAGATCCTAGGACGCGAATCATCACGACATTGGAGGCAGTCCCAGCAGGAACAAATGGGGGCATGTCCCCAACTGGTACGCTCGCTGCATTTTACGGAGCATTACTTATCGCAGTAGTATCCTCGATTCTAGGTGCAATTAACGGTGATAGGACACCTCTTGCAATTTTCTTCCCGGCAGTTATTTTGTTTGGATGGATAGGGTGCCAAGTCGACTCTATCCTAGGGGCAATTCTTGAGAATCGAGGATTCTTGGGGAAACACAGTGTTAACTTCATTTCGACACTTTCCGGGTCTCTAATGGCGCTATTCGTAGCTACGAGGTTATTGTAACACGGAGACGAAGGATTGAACATTCAGCATGGTGAGAGTCTAATGGTGGAAGAGATACATTCGGGAAGGGTGCCACTGCTAGTCTCCACAATCCTATTGGTGACACTGATGGCTTCTTCCTCCGGAATCGCCCAGAACCAAACAGCCTACGAGGGCCCAGGAATCGACTTTGAATATCCTCAACAACACATGTTATTCCTAAAGGGGGTGGAGGAAAATCACTTCTTGGACAGAAACTGGACCACAGTAACCGGACTCCCTTCCGGAAGTGCAACGTTTTCCAAGACCAGCTCATTGACCCTCCCCATCATAGTGGACGCCCTTTCGTCCCCGACTCAAGAGCCATTCAACTTCGAAGGAAACATTTCCATCAGGCTGTTCGCCTCCCTTGAGTCAGCTAGCGACATCTGCTCCATCTCGGACCTACCACTGGGGGGTCCACTGGGATCCGAGACGCAGTTCTCAGTCTCCCTCACGATGGGAGGGATATCTGCCATCTCTGGTGCTGATACAGAACCAATTGTGATGAGCAAGGATCGGACCGATCCTCACATCTTTGAGGTCAGAGCAGAAAATGTCAACATCTCCATGAATTCGGGCGAGGAAATTCGATTATCCATTCAGGTTAGGCACGAATGTGCAGTCTCCGGCACCCTGTGGTGGGGGACATACGATGCCAGAACTGGGGTGATATTCGACGGGCACATTGTCGAGACCGAGTTGGACGTAATAGTGGACCAGAACCGCATGGCAAGAATAGAGTTCACACCATTCTCACCATGGGGAGCAACAGATTTCTCCGCCCAGTCTATCGAACTTGTCGGACCTATGCCATGGGGGGAAATGAGACATGGCAAGCACTACGAAGATACTTGGGTCGATCACTTTGAGCTGCCAGATGGTTTCTCCAAAGGAGAAGGGAACAGAACCGTGCTCAATTGGATCACCGATCAACCACTAGTTCCCGGGGATTACATGCTTGACGCTTGCTTGGTGCTCTCTGACCAAGATCCTGGCGAAACCTGCCATTCATGGGTCCTCTTGAGATTCAGTGTCCCCGCTGAAGAACCCCCCATTCTCGGCTCGGCAGCTGCAGCTGCAATCGTCTTCATGGGGATGTTCGCATGGGTGGGGGCATCGATTAGGGGCGGGCAACTGCCATTACCTGCCTACGGGGCCATTCTTCTTCTCGCCCTGGCATCGTCCATTACCTCACTTAGCCTCCCGGATATAGACTCGCAGAACTATAGGGAAGGAGGAGCAGCACCAAATTTCATCCTCCTTTCCCATGACCCAGATTCCGGAGCCGGGTCCCTGTCAGATCTTTTGGACGACTCAGACGTTGCGGTGATAGGATTGTTCACCCCGGGTTCTCCCAACGCAAAGAGGCAGATGGCCGACTTCGAGTCGGCCGAGAAGCTTCTTGCAATCGACGGGCTCTCAGCGTCATTTGCGCAGATAGCCACTGGAGAGGATGTGAAGGCATACAATTTGGATGACTTCTCCTTGGAGGTGAACGGGTCCTGGCCATTGCTACTCGATGACGGCACGGTTGGCAATTCTCTTCCTAGCGGCCCTACTGATTCTGTTTTCGTCATTGATTCGGCCGGATTCATCAGCACCTGGTCACCTGGTTCGATGTCTCCTTCAGAAATCCAATCTGCTTCCGAAGGTGCTTCATTCGGCTCCGGAAAATCACCTATGTCTTTGCTATCAATCGCTGCAGGCCTCTCGCTTCTGCCCTTGCTGGTTCTATCCATGCCTAGTGAGAGGAATTACGAGGCTCCAGAAGAGGCACTGATTCCTGGTGTTGGAATTTTCATGACAATGTGGGCCTCATCCTCTGGATTCTTGGCATGGGCCGTCCCCGTCGCAATCCTCTCATCTTTGGGACTTGGTTCCCATTGGTTAGCCATCGAGATAATTTTGTCCGTCGTATTGGTTTACCATGGCGTTTCTATGCTGACGAGAGGCAAGGTTTTCGAAATCGAGCACCTGTCGCGCTACCTCCACTCTAGGATGGGACAGAAATACAGAGACTGGAGGGAGTGCAAGAGATTCTCTGAAGACGTCTACCTAGGACTTTGGCTCGCTTGGCTCGCTTGGCTTATCGACCCCTCAATGATTGCACAAGGAGTTGGCTCTATGGCCAGATCAGGTCTTCTCGGAGCATCCCTATCTCCATTGATGCTTATCGGCTTCGGGGTGTCTGCGGGATTGGTGGTCGCGATATTGCGGACAATTCCTCTTTTTCTCGGGAAGTATGCTGCGATTATCGGTTTGCTCAGTGTCGGAGTACGCCCCCGCGCATGGGGCGTTTCTATCACAATCATGGGACTATGGACGCTAATGAGCATCTCAATGGGCACTCTGGCGTCTTTATTCTGACAAACTCCTCGACCGAGAGCATCATAAGAGGGAAACGGTTCTCTGAACCACCCTTGGGGGTATAGTATAACCTGGTAGTACCGCGGGCTCCAGTTGCACGGGAA
>CAYFGC010000028.1:0-14782 GCA_964342625.1 uncultured Candidatus Poseidoniales archaeon
GACCTGCGCAATCTGCTTGATGCGAGTATCGATATCTGACAAGGTCCCATCTCCGAGTCTTCCAACGTAGGCCCCTCCTTAAGCGCATCCCAAGTGAGATGCTTCACTTCCTTGCAATCCACGATGACCATGGCATGTTCTCGCTGTTGGCCAGGCCATGCCCAGTGCCCTCCGAGCCGAGGGCTATCATCCCCACCTCGGCACCATCCTCCAAGCACTCATCCAGAGCCCACAGCATCGACTCCTCGAGGCCCTTGCCCCCGAGGACCCTCTCTGCCACCCTGAAGCTGATCATCCCCCTGGTAATCGCCTCGCCGATTCCTGTCGCTCCCACTCCGACCCCTTCTTGGACCCAGAATCCGCATCCCGGTAGAGGGACATCGCCGACCCTCCCGGGCGGCCTATCGCTGCATCCCCCGGTGCTCGTCGCGCAGGCGATGGAGCCGGAACGGTCCCTGGCAATCACTCCGACTGTGTCTGTGGCCTCCTTGAAAGGGGTCCTGCCCTCCACGGGGGCCTTGGGGAATCCCTTTGCATCCGCCCAGGATCTGGCCCCTTCTCCGGAAAGCCCGTTTATCTGCTCGTCTAGGAGGTCGGCTGCGACTCTGATCGGATTGGGGGTGTCCTCCATTCCGATAACGAAACCCATCCTCCCGTCCGAGACCTGTATCGAGGCATCGAGGTGGACTGAGCCGTCGGTCCTGAAGACCGATCCCGTTCCGGCGTTGAATGCCGGGTCGTCCTCCAGGAATACGCATGCCTCCACTGCCGCTTCCACTGCGGATCCGCCGGACTCGAGTATCCCTGCAGCTATCGCCACTGCCCTCTCAACGTTTGCAAGCCTTTCGGGGCCAGCTCCTGCACCGCCATGTGCTATAGCTGCCGGTATGGACAAATTAGGCACCTCCTGGCAGGGCTTTTCCCCCCCCGGGCGAGCGTAACCGGAGTTGGAGTAAAAGTGCTACTAGGAAGAAGAGCCCGGAGACCCTGAAGCAAGTGTGGTAAGACCAGAGTCCAGTACCCTCCACAGTGGATGACCAGATGACTGCCGAGAGGAATGGGCCGATGATCCGGGCCAGCGCACCCATGCCCTCCTGCGCCCCCATAATGGTGCCCAACTCGTATCCGCCATCCTTCGTAGCGAACGTGAGAAGCGAGCTCTGCGTGGGCATGAAGACTCCATTGCCTATCGCGAAGCCCGCACAGGAGGCGAAGATCAACCAGCCGACCTCGGATGACGCGTAGGGTATGCTTGAGATCCCTAGACCTGTTAGGGCGGTGCCAACGATCATCATGCCCCTGAGGCTGAATCTCTTCGTGAGCGGCCTGATCAGGCCCCCTTGGACTATCACCCCCAGCAAGCCGACGAATGCGAATGCCCATCCATTATCTCTCTCGCTCCAGCCTAGACCACCGCTATCGGGATCCATCGAAGTGAAGAGGATGAAAGTCCCATGCATCATGGTGAACCCTACCAGGAACAGGAAGTTCACGTTGACAAGCGAGGAGATGGTCGGCATACCCATCACAGAGGTAATCCTCGAGAAAGTCTCCCCTAGGTGGGTTATCGGTGACTTCTCAGACTCTGACCGAGACTCTGGAGGAAGGCTCTCAGGGAGCTTGAAGAAGGCGAGAAGGAGCGCGATTGCGGACATGGCACTGGAGAAGACGCATGGAAGGAGATATGGGTAGTCCATCCAGAATTGGCTGTCGAACGGTCCGCCGAATCCTGTCGCGGGGTCTGAGAGGACACCCCCGATGAAAGGGCCGATCATGAACCCGAGCCCGAACGCCGCACCCAGCATCCCCATCCTACCTGCAACCTCTTCATCCTCGCTGATATCCCCGATGTATGCCTTGGCAACTGCGATGTTACCGTTTCCAGCACCAGCTAGGAAGCGGGCGATGACTGCCATAGCGAGGCTTCCAGACAAGCCGAAGACGACGAAGAACACCGAGTTGGACGCGAGGCCGAACATCAGGACTGGGCGCCTCCCCATGCGATCAGAAATAGCCCCTAGTATTGGGGTGGAGATGAACTGGGCGAGGGAGTATGTTGCAATCACGATGCCCACCCAGAAGTCACGAGAACCGGTGTCCACTATCCCCTCTGCCGAGGCCAGATCCTGAACGAAGTATGTCAGGAAGGGAATGACTAGAGTGAGGCCGAGCATGTCCACTAGGACGACTAGGAACAGGATTCCCATGGGGGAGCGTTGTCTGGAAGGCATTGCTACCGGCACCGCTGTGAGGAGTGGCACTTCAAGAATTTGTTAGTGGTCACGCGGAAGGCTGCTTGTCCGTTCCAGTGGAGATGGTGTCGATAACCTGGGCTAGCCTCTCAACCAAGCTCACCTTCTCTTCCTTTCCGACCAATGCGTGCTCTAGAACCTCATCGAGCGAGTCCACGGCCAGTATCTCTACCTGCGACTCGTACTTCTCGTCGATCAGAACGTCATTCATGTTCGACCTAGGGATGACCACTCGCTTGATCCCTGACTTCGCCGCTGCCTCGATCTTGGCTGATACTCCGCCTATGGGGAGGACCTCGCCACGAACGGTCAAAGACCCGGTCATTGCTAGGTTCTGGTCTATCGGCACTCCCTCGAAGGCACTGATGATTGCCGTGGCCATGGTGATGGATGCGCTATCTCCGTCCACGTTGTGAGTCCCTGGGAACTGTACGTGCAGGTCAAAGTCCCTGATGTCCTTGCCGGTTAGTTTCTTCACTACGGCGCTGATGTTTGTGACGCTCTCCTTTGCTAGGTCCGAGAGTCCTCCGGTTGCGATTACCTGGCCCGACCTCCCTTGAGTGGGAGTGACCATGGCCTCGACAGGGAGTACCACGCCCGAGTAGTCTGACAGGCCTGTGTCGGCCCCCAATACAGCTAGTCCGTTCACCCTCCCGATCCTTGTTCCCTCGTTCACGAGCATGGCGTACTCTGACTGCCTCTCCAGGTACCTATCTGCCACTTGCTGCTCCAGGGGCTTTGCGATTGCCCTGGCCCTGACAACGTGCTTGGAATGAGTGAGTGGGGAGGATTCCTCGGCAGCCAAGTCACCGGCGATTCGAACAAGCCCTCCGAGTTCACGAAGTCTGAGTGAAAGTTTGCCCCTCCTCCCGCTTCTCCTCTGTGCCTCCTTTAGGACGAGGGAAATTGCTTGCTTGTCGAAGTGAGGGATTGACTTCCCGGTGTCCTTGGCCATCTCGTTTCCGACCTCCTGTGCGATGAATCGAATCAGCCTGCGCCTGTTCCTCTCCGTATCCTTCATATCGGTATTGACGTAGACTTCGTATCCATAACCCCTGATCCTGCTCCTCAGTGCCGGGTGCATGTTCTGGATGCTATCCAGGTTCCCGGCTGCAACCAATATGAAGTCGGTCGGGACTGGTTCTGACTTCGTCAGGGCTCCCGAGGACCTCTCCGAGCGCCCGCTGATGGAAAGCTCCCTCTCCTGCATTGCCACTAGAAGCGCCTGCTGCTCCTCCATCCTAAGCATCCTGATCTCATCGATATAGAGGACGCCCTTGTTGGCCCTGTGGACCGCTCCTGGTTCTACCCGCTCGTGAGCAGGGGTTGCTAGATCGGCACCTGACTGGAACGGGTCGTGCCTTACGTCCCCCAGGAGAGCTCCTGCGAGGGTCCCGGTTGCGTCGATGAAGGGTGGCTCGTCGCTCCTCTCGTGCTTGATCAGTAGCTTTGGGATGTTTGACTCATCGCCTGCGGTGAGTCTGGTCCTCAGGAAGAAGTAGCCGAACACCAGTATGAAGGAGCCGAAGATGAATGTGAGTATCTCCCCCGACGAGATGGTCGCTAGGAGGAGAGCTGCCCCGACGACCAGGGCGATGAACAGTAGGGTCCTGTTGGTTCGTTCTCTCTGCTGTCGCACATGGGCCCTGCGCTCTGCGATAAGCCTGGAACCCCTGCCTGCTGGGACTGTGCGAACCTTCGGCTCGTTCTCGTCCTCGTGATTTCTGTAGACCAAAATGTCCTCTAGCTGCTCGGGCGGGAGGAACTCTGTCATCGAGCGGGCGAGCATGGACTTGCCCGTTCCCGGTTCTCCGACCATGATCATGTGGCGCCTCTGCTCTGAGGCCTTCCTGACTACAATCGAAGCTGCTTCCTGGCCAATCACCTGATCGACTAGTTTTGGCGGTATTGGGACCTGCTCAGTGGACTCGATGTCCAATCCCTCGATCCACTCCTCCACGGGAGTTTCGCAGATTGGGTCAGAGTCATCGGAGACGCCGAACGCAGAGCCTTCTTCCCAAGAGTCGAGTGGGTCTTTTTCGGGACTATTGACTTGGTCGTCCGGCTGTTCCTGTTCCGTCATGGCTATCCCTCGGGGACTTTCCTGCCAGTAGCACCTTCTTGAAGGTGCGTCTGCGTGGTATGGGGTCATTCTTCCCTAGTTCTGCCTCTCGAGGTACTGCTCACCGTAGTACTTCCATTGCTCCATAGTCCAGCCAGAGGGGAGTCCCCCCTCAGGCAGAGGAGGATGGATTTCTTCCTGGTTCTCGAAGTCAACGGTCTCTTCCTGCGGGGGCTGGCTAATGTGTTGAGGTGGCGAATAGGGGGGTTTGGATTCCCCCTCCCTGCTCCCGCCGATTGCCCCTGAGAAGTAAAGTCCAGCCATCGTCCCACCGCCGATGAAGACCATCAGGATGAGGATTCCAACAAAGATTTCCATTGTTGATAGGCTCGAGTCACCTCCTCCGGACTGCTGATCCGCATCCGTTCCTTCGTCATCCTCTACATTCGGTACAGTGGGCTCGGGCTCAATGATAGTTGGGACCAGTATATCCAGGTGCTCTGGAGTCACCCTGTCCCAACCATCGGCATCTAATGCCTTCACAGACAGGGTCAGATAGTCCCCTATGGAGAGTCCGTACCCATCAGAAGATGACACAAGGAATGGACCGAGATCATTGGATAAACCGGCTGAGTGGCAGATTCCGACTATCCCGTTGCAAATAGACCATCGGACCTCTGAATCGACCAGTTCTATGCCCCCATAATAAGCGATGGTGACTGTGGGATTGGATCCTATTGCGAAGTCCTCGAGGTGGACCTCGAGGTCACCTTGGTCGAAGTCTGTTTGCCATGATAGCGGCTTTGCGTCGAGGATGGTTACGATGAACTGCGATGAGCTCCAATCGCCGTGGCTATCAATCAGAGTTAGTTTGACGTTGTGCTCCCCTGGCTCTTCCCACATCATGTTGAGTAAGCCGTTGATATGATCGAATTGGACTGAGCCGGGGACCGAGGTATCGACGTCGACCCATATCTCCTCGTCCGGGTCGTCTACGTCGGACATAAGTGGGAGGATTCCGACGGATGCTGACTCTCCTGCCTTCATGGTTAGTCCTTCGAGGCTGGAGATGTCTATCTCTGGGGCGTCGTTGACGTTGATCACGAAGAAGACGACAGAAGTCTGGGAGGACTTTGCACCGTCGTCCGCCATTACCACTACCTCTGCGACTCCGTTGTAGTCCTCGTTTGCCGTGATGGCAGTGATAGTTTGATCAGAAATAGAAACGTGAATGAGGTCTTCGTTGCTGTTCGAAACTATGGACAGAGTCAGTTCGGAAGGTGGGACTGGGTCGCCGTTTTCATCCGAGTCTGACAGGAATCCAGTGAGTATTGTGCTGGCAGAACCGCCTTCGAAGACTGCCTGCGTGGGTATGGGCGACCATCTGGGAGCCCCGTTCTCGATAACGTTGAACAATAGGAGTCCGTTGTTTGTGTCCTCCCCATCGTCGATGGATATCGATATCCCCTGGGGGATTGGGTTGCCCATCGAGTCGTCCAGAATTGAATCGAAGAGAACGGTAATCTCGGAGGTGGCTGAGTTCCAGCCCTTGAACTCGGGGTCCGAGCTGGTGATAGAAAGCATGGAAAGAGGGGTCTCGGCGTCCCTGACCAAGCCCACGAGGGAAATCGTCTCTGTGGAGTCAATCTTCACTGTGGGAGTGCCGACGAACCCGGCATCGTTGCTGTTCAGGACCCTGGGGAGTGCGTTGCTTAGCTCGAAGGCCTCGCTTGTGACGAGCCAGTCGCTCTGCTGTCCTGCGGCATCCTCCCACATCACCCTAGTGTCGTACTTGCCGGATTGAGCGTTTGGAGGAGTCTGGATAGTGTGGACATAAACCATATTTGCACCCGAACCCTCCATGACAGGACCGGATATCCAAGAGGAGTCCCAAGCGTTTTCTCCCGACCTTGAGTACTCCATCTGCGGAGTCATTGATGACATGTCGTCAACCAAGTCATTGGGCAAGGCGGACGACTCGAACTGAACCCTGTCCCCTCTTTCGAAGGTTGTTGAGCCGGTCGCAGCTGGTTGGGAAGCAATCGGTGGCAAATCGTGCAATGCTACTTCATCGACATAGTCGTTCGAAGAGTTTCGATCGCTTCCCATGTCGAACAGTTTTGCCCTAAATGTGGACAGTCCAGACGGGATTGCCTCTAGTTCCGAGGTATCGAAATCGAACTGGTGGAGGAATGACCCTGCGACTCCAATAGTCCCGATTGTCTGCCCTCCGAGGTAGACTTCATCCGAGCCGCTGATGATGTAGATTCCAAGTTCCCCTCCCTCTTCGTATGGCTCGACCCCGTTATTGGAAACTCTGGTTGAGATCTGCAGAATGTCACCAGGTACGAATCCAGTCATCTGGTTTGTGTTCTCCACCTCAAACTCCAATATTCCCACGTCAATCAATGGCCCCATATCAGGGTCTATCGCTACCAAGAACTCGTTGTAGGACGTGTGGGGGCCATCCATCAGCGCGAACACAGGCCAGAAATTCTCCCACTGGGTGTTTCCCCCCCCTGCCCGAACCAGGCTCAGAGGGGCGACCCATGTGTGTGACTCCCAAGTCCCCTGCGTTAATGTCAGTTCTTGGAATCCTGAGTCGTCACCATTCAGGAGCCACCCCCTCCAGTTGTGATGGGGCTTGACGCCATTGTCGTAGGAGTCGGCGCCGACCTTCTCGGTCACCGCGCCATAGACGAAGACGTCGACTGAAGAGTCCGACCCGACGTATATTGCTTCCAAAGTGATTGAGACCTCATCGGAGCTAGTGTTGAGGGACATCGAGAGTTCCAACTGGAAGTCATCGACGGATGCGCTCATGCAACCTCCATTTGAGAAGTCGCTGTCGTAGTAGTTTGTACCCGCTGCACCGACCTTGTAGCATGATCCAGATTGCTGGTCTGCGAACGAGAATGTGGGGTATCCGGATGATGCCTGCATTATGTGGGTCTGCCGATTGACGGGGCCATCACTAGGCCACCCCCCGCTACTAGACTCGAAGAATGATACGAAGGTGAAATCCTCCGGATTAGAAGTCTTGAGATTATCTAGAGATGGGGAGGCACTGCTCATGCAGGGTCCACACCAATGCGCTCCGACGTACTCTCCGAAAACGCTGTGTCCGGGACTAGAGGCATACCATGGTACGGCTTCCTGATCAAGTTCGACCCTCTGGAAATCATCTACCTCAGGAACGTCGACCATCGAAGATAGGGGGGTGGCTGCGAGTAGTATGCATACCCAGAACGAGGGTTGGAGGAGGAGTCTCACGACTGATGCCATCGATTTTTCAGAAGGTGTGGCCAGTATAATCATTCTCCTCGCCCTTTAGGGCGAAATTATTGGTTTCCTATTGAATGACTTGAAACGTCCGCCTTAATCCGTCCAAATGGGGCGAGAGCATCGGCGAATGGGTTGCACTCAGGGAGGATGATGGCAGGGCATACCTTGTCCACAGGGTTCCTGGAGAAGTGAAGGTGAAGGGACTGGGTAGGTTCGATGCCGAGAAGATGCTGGAAGGATATTCAGTGGGGGATCGAATTACAGTGGGTCAGAAGTCACTATCGATAGTAAATCCCAGGCTGCCAGAAGCTAGGAGGAACATGTCACGAAGAGCCCAGGTAATCGGAGCTAAGGACGCTGGATTTCTCGTTTCATGGATGGGAATCGGAGTGGGTTCCAAGGTTCTCGAGGGCGGACATGGTTCTGGTGGTCTTGCGATGCACCTAGCTAGTGTACTAGGCAGCTCTGGGACCCTGATATCTGTTGAGAATCGGATTGAGCATGCGGAGGTCGGCTCTTCGAACATGAAGAGGCTGGAGCAGGTCCTCCCTGAATTCCCCGACTGGCACCTAATCGAAGCTGACCTAGTAGGCGCGGGAAGTGAGGCGTCCAAGATTTGCGACGCCCTAGATGCAGCAATTATCGACATGGCAGAGCCATGGACAGTACTGTCAGAGATTGTTCCACTGCTTCGAATTGGGGGTCGTCTGGCATGCTACTGCCCGACTACTTCCCAGTTGGAGAAATCATGGGATGAAGTTGAGAGGCTGGGCCTTATCGTGGAATGGAGCGGGGAGATGGTCGAGAGGAGATGGACCAAGGCGAGCAAAGGAGGAGTTAGGCCCGGAAATCAGCCTATGGGGCACACCGCTTTCCTCCTGATTTCGGCTAAGATTGCAAGCGAAGAAGAATGAGTGCCACTCAAAACCTTTCAAAGGCACTTACCGTCACGTGACCTCGTGAGAGACAGTTCAAACTGGAAGCCGACATCTTATCGGACTCATACCATCGGCCAAGTTGTTGGGGACGGGGAGTCCCTGGTTGGTTCAGAGGTCACAATAGCGGGTTATGCGGAGACGGTCAGAGGCAGGGGTGCAATATGCTTCCTTATGCTCCGGGATGGAACCGGTCGGATCCAAGCATTCCTCAAAAGAGACAACATGGACGAGGGGCTATTCGAGGCAATCCAGTCCGCGACCAGGGAGTCTACAATCCAGGTTACCGGGGTGGTTGCCAAGAAGCGCCCGCCCAAGGTGGCCGAGGGGGAGCCTGCCCCCCCTGCTGAGTTCGAGGTTAGTGTTGGGTCTGGGGCGATATTGGCCGAGGCTGAGACTCCACTCCCAGTTGGAGTAACTGACGAGGTGAACGTGGGGCTCGACGTGAGGCTGGACAACAGGCACCTGGATCTGAGGAGAGCGCATGTCAATGCAATGTTCCAACTCAGGAGCAAGGTCCTCCAGTACGGCAGGGATCACTTGATCACCGAAGGATTCCAGGAAATCAACTCCCCGAAGATAATCGCTGCGGCCGCGGAAGGGGGGACCAATCTGTTCCCCATGAAGTACTTCGAGACGGATGCATACCTCTCACAGAGCCCTCAGCTGTACAAGCAACTAGCGGTTCTCGGTGGATTGGAGAGGGTCTTCGAGATCGGTCCGGCATTCCGAGCCGAGAAGCACGACACTTACAGGCATCTGAACGAGTTCGTCTCATTCGACATAGAAGGGGCATGGATGGACGATGAGGACGTCATGGGCGTGCAAGAAAGGATGATCCATCACATCTGGAGCGAGATTGCAAATAACGACATGGCGTTGATAGGCGTGGTCAACGAGTACAGAGAATCCCAAGGCAAGGAGCCGGTAACCGTCGAGGCGCCTGAGCTTCCATTCCCGCGCATCCCATACTGCGAGGCCATCGAGATAGTGAAGTCGGGTGGGGGAGAAATCCAGTGGGGTGACGACATTGAAAGTCACCATTGCGACATAATCGCAGCCCAGTACCCAGGCTTCCACTTCATCCCTCGATGGCCCATGTCGATGAAGCCATTCTACATCCACCACAAGCAAGGAGAGGATGGTTCCGAGGGAGGTCAGCTGAGTCGTGGGTTTGACCTGAACTTCGGTCGGGACGAGATGACCAGCGGAGGAGCAAGGGAGCATAGGGTCGAGGTCTTGGAGCAGAATCTCAGGGACGTTGGTCTGGACCCAGCAGATTTCACGTTCTACACCGACGGATTCCGATATGGTGCTCCCCCCCATGCCGGATGGGGGCTCGGAGTTGCTAGGCTATTGATGGTGCTAACCGGTGCAGGAAACGTGAGAGAGGTGGTTCTCTTTCCGAGAGACAGAAGCCGAGTCACACCCTGATTTTACGATTTAGTAAAATAACAGGAAGAGGAAAGAATTCCAATTCTAATGATTAGCAGCATTTATCCATGCATACCCCCATGATGCATCGATGAAGGAAGAGCCTGGGCAAGTGGTCGTCGAAACCTTGGGTGGGCAAGATCTGAATCTAGATGGTTCCGTAATCAACCTTGCAATCGTCGGAAGCAGCAGGTTCTACGACTTTGAGATCTTCGAGTCGGCTTTGGAGGAGTGGATATCGGAGAACACTTACCCCGACCTGATCATCGTGGGCGGGGCAAGTGGGGTCGACTACATGGCCGAGAGGTGGTCCGACAACAACCTGATTCCGATAGCCATCTTCTCGGAGGAGTGGGATGACCCGCTTAGGAGCCTAATGGATAGGAACAGGGGAGAGGCACCAAACTCGCTCACTGAGAAGATCCTCTCAGCATCCACTCACATCCTAGCAATGCCGTCGCCGACAAGCAAGTGGACGAGGATAGTTATCGAGAGGGCAGAGTCGATCGGCATTCCTACGAATGTCGTGGAAGTCGAATAACGGATCTAAGCCTTAGTGCCGATCAAGACGAGCGTTCCGGGCCAGTCTGTCTTTGGGCATACTTGTAGAGTCTCGACATCCTTGAATCCGGCATTCTCCAATCCTTCTCGCCAGTCTTCCATCGATAGCGTGGCCATGGAGATCCCGAGTTTGTCGGGCCATGAGATGCTACTCTCGTTCTCGAGGTAGTGATCCAGTCCGAATACGACAGACCCACCACTCGAGAGCCAATCGTCATGCAGTATTCCGAAGAATTTCAAGGGCTCGTCCAAGTAGTAGATGAATTCCATACTCAGAATCAAGTCCACACTTTCCTTCGGCCTCCAGCCCGGGAGATCGCCTACGAAGTACTCCCCTTCCGGATCGATTGACCTGGCCTTTTTGACCATCTGTTCCGAACCGTCGACCCCAGAGCTGCGATGGCACCCTGGCAGGCTAGCAAGCCTCCTAACAGCCCAGCCGTTCCCACAGCCGATGTCTATTGCTGCGAATTTCTCCGGAGTCCTGCCGATGACAGCGGAAATCATCTCCTCCACGCTAGGTGAATGTCCAGACTCCATTCCCTCGTCCTTCCCGAGTCTGGCCCACTCGCCAAAAAGCGTTACAGCCGATTGTCTAGGCATGCCTTCCTGCTCGAGTGTTCGTTTATCACAAATTGGTCTTGTTGAATGCCAGAGAAGCTAGGACTCCCGCCGTCAAATGGGGTGCGAAATGCAACCACGACTGTGCGATACCCAACTTCCCCACCGTGATAAGAGAAATGGTGACAGCCGGGTTGAACGATGCCATGGAAACATCTCCCACTGAAATGGCTCCCGCGAACACAACCGATGCGATTGCGACGCCGTAGTATTGGTTTCCGGATGTTGCTTCAGAGGTCGCGACATTTAGGATCACGTAAACCAGTGCGAAGGTGAAAAGAAACTCAGCCAGTAGTACTTCGTGGATTTCGCTGTTCAAGAGCAACGAGGTCGTTTCGAGAGAGCCGCGGGAATGCTCCCCAGTGTAGGTAAAGCCAGACAAAAGTGCCCCAAATACACCAGCAATTGATTGAGTCGCGATGTACGGTAGAACATCTGCTTTCTCGCAGAATCCTCGAATCCAGACCCCTATAGTTACCGCTGGATTGAAGTGGGCACCTGAGATATATCCCAAACTGTAAATCATGGCCATTAGGATAGCGGCTATCGCGAATCCGGGATGGAAATCGCCCGATGAGCCCCAAACCGCGGTTAGGCAGATTGTATAGGTCAGTAATAACGTCCCAATGAATTCAGCAATCAGTTTCTGTTGGAGTGTGTACTCTGTCATTGATTATCCTTTCAAAACACACCCCATGAAGATTCTTATTGCCCGTAGTCAGTCATGTCGGATGCACGAACCCCTCGTCATACTCCGGAGGGAAGGCAATCCACCTGATCAGTAGGAAATTGATGTATCCAAATACACAGGTGTTCACGAACCATGCTAGCGTGTGGTGCAAGAGGAAAACCTCGACCATCAAATAATGGAATGATGTTGTTACCACGAGTTGTCCCGAATATGTCCAGAAGGCTCTATTCATACTCCAGATGTAGGTAAATGTGGAGTGGAACGTGAACCTGTAATGCATGTAGTGGGCTTCTACATTTCCTATCGCGCATGAAACCGCCCAAGCTACCACTGCTGTGTGGGTTGGCCAAATTTCAATCCAATAGAGAGTCTCGTAAAGCACCAAGGCGAAGGCAGAGTTGAAGACCCCTACAATATTGAATCTTAGAAATTCATTGAGCATGACCCTGAAGGTCCAACCCACGTCCTCGATCCTCTCGCGCATCCACCACATTGACTTCGGTGTAATCACATCGGCGTCTGCATAAAGTAGTGTGGAGTTCATGCCGTCATTCGAAGGCCCATTCCCCGCTGCGCATCACAGGAGTCCTCTGACCGTCCTCTGAGATTCCGTCTATGTCAAGCTCGGCTGAGCCTATCATCCAGTCCACGTGGATGTTCGATGAGTTCCCTCCTGCTTCGGCCACCGCGTCCTTGTCATTCCCGATGTCGCCCTTGAAGCACTTGGAGTAGCATTGACCAAGTGCGATGTGGCAGGAAGCATTCTCGTCGTAGAGAGTGTTGTAGAAAAGAAGGCCTGATTCGCTGATAGGGGATGAGTGCGGCACCAGAGCTACCTCCCCGAGTCTGCTCGCGCCCTCGTCCGTGTCTATCAGCTCCAGGAACACAGCCTCCCCGACTTCCGCACTCGCCTCTACTATCTTCCCCCCCTCGAATCGAACCTCTATCCCGTCTATTAGGGTCCCCATGTGGACCAGGGGCTTGGATGCCCTGACGGTGCCCTCTGCCCTATGGGCGTGAGGTGTCGTGAAGACCTCCTCTGTCGGGATGTTTGGGGTGCAGGAAATCCCATTCAAGGAAGTGCTCGCCCCACCCTTCCACTCATGCCCATCGGCCAGCCCGAGGATGAAGTCAGTCCCTGGAGACTTGTAGTGTAGGGAGTAGAAGTTCTTCTCGTTGAGCCAGTCCTGCCTCTCTGTGAGCGTCATCTGGTGATCTGCCCAGGCGGATATCGGGTCGTCGCAATCTATCCTTGATATCGAGAAGATGGCCTTGGCTAGGGACGCGACGGCGTCGGCCTCGCTCATGTCTGGGAAGACCTGCTTGGCCCATGCTCTGCCTGGGTATGAGACGATGTTCCAATTCGTGGAGAAGTTGGTTATCGGCTCCATCGCCGGCTTAGCCGCGAGTGAGGTCGCCTTGGCTGCCCTTGCCACCCTGGCTGGGTCCTGACCTGCCAGTAGCAGTGGGTTCGCCGCGGAAACCGCGAGTCTGGCCGTGTTGTCATTGAAGGCAGCTCCCATCGCCTCGAACATCCATCCCGGAGCCCTGTCTAGGCTCTCGTCAGATGCGTTCTCGAACCGTGCCAGTGTCAGTTGGTCGTCCGAGAGGAGCGTCGTTACCACGCCCGCCCCGTTCCTGTATGCCTCGGCCGCCAGCCTTCTGACGAGTGGGAGCGCCTCGACTGGTGCGGAGATAATCAGGTCCTGTTCTGGTTGTAGGTTGAGGCCGACTCTGATGGATACCTCTGCGAGGCGATCGAGCATGGTGGCATCGAAGGGCAGGTCTTCGTCAGGGAGTATTGTCATGGCCGATACCCGGAAAAGGGCCCTATTAACCCTTCAACTCGATACTTCTGTTTTCAGAACACGCCAGAGTGCTGTTGCATCCTGGCGTACCACCCGGATACCACATTGTGGCTCTCGACGATGTCGAACCCGTTGAGGCCCTGCATTGACCTAAGGATTCCGAAGTTAGCGAAGTCGGCACCGTTTGGCTCTTCGTACCCAAAGAAGTCCCCCTGGATGCCCTCTGACATTATGTCCAGTTGGTGTTGGAGGTTCTCTCGGGGAGGTAGGTCGAACATCTTGGCCCTGCTCTTTCCGACCATTCGCATGATTAGCCCGCCCAGCCACTTGTTAATCAGGCGGCTTCCGAAGGAGAATTTGTCAACCCTGGTGACGTAGTCAAGTGCCTGTACTGAGGATCTGTACGAGGAGTAAATTACGGCCACTATTGACTTCCCGAGTATGCTGTTGGAGAAATCCATCCACCTATCCTGCTCAGGGTCCTCTCCCATTCGCGGGAATGAGCCAGGCCCATTCGAGTCTATGTAGTGGAGGATGTGGTTGGAGTCGTTTACCTGAGTCCCATCCACATCGACGAAGACGGGGACCTTCCCCCATTGAGACCACTTCAGCTGCGTCTTGAAGGTGGGGTCGACCTCTACCTTCGAGTACTCAATCCCACGTGAACCAAGTAGGGCCTTTACCTTGAAGCAGAAGGGGCAGGTCTCAAAGCAGTACATTGTAGGGAGACCGTCGACAACCCTCTCCGGGACTGCATTATCCTGAACTCCAGAGGTCGCCTTCTCCTCCTCGGTTTCACTTGTCATGGCGGTTGGCAATTACTTCCCCTTGTGAAACCATCGTGGCGAAGATATCTATCTATCATGGGAAGAAAAAGTACGCTAGAGATTTATTGGGCCCCCGTCGGGAGCTCCGAGATTATCACGGAGCACCCGTCGGGGGTTATGTTCGGCCGGAGCCGATCTGCCTCTGAGTCCAAAGAACTTCAGAAGTCGCTTGCGCGAACGGTCTTTCGGCCGTTTGCCTGGGCTCTTGAAACTGCATCCGACACAGCGGACTCTGCTACAGCGTTCATTGCGCCCATAGCGTCTCCACCGGTGTTGCAGCCGTGTGCCTTGAAGGCCTCCTTGACC
>CAYFGC010000029.1:0-14491 GCA_964342625.1 uncultured Candidatus Poseidoniales archaeon
CCTCACGGACCCATGACTGGACCAGGTATGCGTTGGTTCCGGCTCCGAATGGGCCCTCGTCCAACCATGCGTGGCAGTAGTCGTCGGATGTGACGTTTCCATCAGCATCTAGCTCTACAACCCTGTTGGCCTCGCAAAGTTCAGCGTTGATCACAGCGCCCACTGTGTAGGCGATGGTGGATATGAAAGCGGATGATGGTGCTTTCAAGGTCACTGAGAAAGAGGTGGCGTCAATCGCCGTCAGGTTTAGTCCTCCGTTGTCATCGTGGTTTCCGTCAGCATCGTTGCAGTTGAACGACTGGTCTAGGATCCAGTTGACGTGGCTAGCTGGCCCTGCGTATCCAATGACCCTGCACCACGAGTAGACGACGTCTGAGGCCTCCATCTTGTCGCCGTTGCTGAAGTAAACATCGTCACGTAGCGTGAAGGTGTATGTCAGGCCGTCATCGCTTACGGAGTAGCCAGTAGCGAGCCTTGGCTCGATAATCGCATTTCCGCTACCGTCGCCTGCGTACCTGTACAGAGTGTCGTAGACCTGCTCGATAACGTCTCCAGATGCGGAGTCGTATGCGTCGCCTGGGTCGATAGTCGAGGCGTCACCAATGGACATCTCCACGATCTCGCAGGGGTTGTTTGATCCCTGCTCACGGCACTTTCTGGACTTCTCGAGCTCGTAAGTAGCGTTTCCGAAGTCCATGGTACCAGCGGCGTAGGCAGCCATAATGTCTGCCTGTGCCATTCCGTAGTCGCAGGAGTTGTCATCGACCTGTGCTGCGGCATCGTAGTTGTTTGCTCGCATGTCGGTGCATCCTTGGACTAGGTCCTCAACGGTTGGGTCATCGTCCCCAGCGCATCCCGCTAGGGCCGATGCAATCATCAGTGTGCATAATAGAAGAGCGTTAGCTTTCCCAGTCATCGTCTTCATTGAGGATATGTTCCATATTTAGTATCACCCTAAAAAACAGCGAATTTGGCCATTTTAGGGGTAAAAAAGTCTGATTTTATTAAATCGGGTACTCGAATTTGATAATTGTAATTGATGGTGGACGTGCCGAGATTTGAACTCGGGGCCTCTTCCATGCCAAGGAAGCGCGCTTCCAAGCTGCGCCACACGCCCAGTGACCTGACGAACTGCGACGCCCATTTAAGGGGGACGTGAGGAGGGGTTGATGTGTCATCCGAGGGCAATGGAGGAAGCACCCCCAAGATTCCAGATGGGCTGATGGAAGAGCTGTCAGAGCAGTTGCAGGGAGAGGACGCCCCATTCGCCAATAGCCTGGGAAGGGACTTGGAACTGAAGTGGCTAGAAGATGGCGAGTCGAGGTTGGGATTCACAAGGTTCGAGTGCGACCACAACGAGATCTACCGTAGGCGTAGGCTAGGAGTTCCCCCTGGACCAGTGACCATTGCATTGAACCCGATACTGGAAGGTGACCCGGCTCTTTTCCGCCACACTCTGGCCCACGAACTCTTGCACGCTGCCGGTTTGCTAGATCACGATGATTTGCACGCTCGGATAGTTAGCAAGGTTGCACCCGCGCCCAAACTCAGGGACTCTCCGGTGCTGATGAGGTTGCGCGAGCAGGTTCTCGAAGGACTTCCCGAGGGGCAATGGATCTGCGGAAAGTGCGGTCACACGTGGGAAAGGAGGAGGGTGACCAGACCTGCAAGGTGCCCTAAGTGTGCAAGCAGGTTTGAGGCGAAGTGAGGGTTCATCTAAGTGAGGCTCCCGCAGGGGGTCAAGGGCGATTGGTGTAGTCTGGATATCATGCTGGCCTTCTAAGCCGGTGACACGGGTTCGAATCCTGTATTGCCCACCACTACTCTAGGCAGGTATCACGAATCTCTCATATACGCGAGGCAGGTCGGATGGACTCGCAAACTGGAGGATGATTAACAGTGAAGAGAGGTTCCCGTGCTTGGAAAAAGCAAGGGAAGCAACGCTGGAAGTGGCGAAAGAAGAAGCTCCGAAGGCGAAAGGCAGCCAGGAAGAGAGCGAAGCAGCGATAATTCTGGTCAATCCTTCTGCGGGCCTTTCAACCGCCTGACGAGACCACCACGAGTTCGAGCTTCGTGTCGTTCTTGATGATCGAAGTATGGGGCACGATTGTCTCGCCGTGGACCGCGAGTACCGTGGATGGGGGCACACCCATCTTCTCAAGGACCTCGCTTACCGAAATGGGATCTTTTGATTCGACTTCAGCGGTCTCGCCGAGGTGCTCCACCCGGATTATCACGGTTGCCTGAGGTCGGGTCAGCCTTATGTCTGATTCGCAGGTGGCCGATTCGCTGCCGAGATCGCATAGCCCGGTATTGCGGTGGATTCGAAATCCACTGTCCATTGGACGCGGGGGTTCAAATCCCTCTCTCGGCGCCATCATCTATGCCATCTTCACAAGAGGATTAAATGCGGGGGACACTACCATTTCTCATGGAAATAGAAAACGAATTCGGACCTTCCTTTACAATGATGACTGCTAATCTTTCACCTGGGGAGCAAATCAAGGTCGAGCCAGGAGCAATGGTTGCCCAGTCAAATGGAATGGAGATGAAGACAGGAATGGGCGGAGGTGGTGGCCTTGGAGGATTCATGAAGAGCATGGTAAGGAGTGCCCTTGGAGGGGAGTCTTTCTTCGTCAATACGTATACTGCAGGGCCTTCGGGCGGGTGGATCTCGATGGCCCCATCTGCTCCCGGTGACATCAAGACGTTCGACCTCTCCCCTGGCGAGTCTTTCTATATGCAAGGAGGGGCATTCATGGCATCTGAAGTAAACGTAGAGGTATCTACGAAGTTCCAGGGGGCCAAGTCCCTCTTCTCCAGAGAGGGGGCCTTCTTCCTAAGAGCCGAGGCGACAGACGTCCCGGGCAAGGTCTTCTACTGCTCATATGGGGCCATTAAGGAAATCGAGGTGACTCCTGACAGGCCGATAAAGATAGACAACGGCCATGTGGTTGCCTTCACAGAGGGAATGTCGTACAACATCAGCAGGGTCAAGGGACTCGGTTCTTTCCTGTTCGGGGGAGAGGGTTTCACCCTCGACTTCCAGGGTTCTGGGAAGGTCTGGATTCAGACAAGGAACATGAGTTCGCTTGCTACACAGTTGATGCCCTTCCTGCCTAGCTCTAGCCAGTAGCGTCAGAAGTCAATAGTGTCCTCTGAGTGCTTTAGGATTACGACTCGCGCACCAGGCCCGATGCGGACCTGTGGCCTACCGGCCCACTCACCCACCTCCCCGTTGAGAATTGCGATCTCGTCCCCCCTTGATATGGCCGGTGCAGAAACCGGGATGAACTGCTTGAAGGCCACGGATGCAGCAGAGCCTGTCCTGTCCATCAGGGTGATCGACCAACGATTTACGCCCACGCCATTCGGAAAGGCATCTATTGACCATACCCTACCCACGACACTTACCCTTGTCTCCACTTCCACTACAGGGGCGAAGTCATCATCAGTTGCGATAGATATCGAGGATTTTTCATCGAGGTCGAACTGCAGCTGACCTCTCCACACCGATGGCATCCCCTCGTCCACTCGAACTCGTGAGCCCTCTGAGATCCCCCTGGTGACATTTCGTGGATTTCCCTGCCTTGATGGCCTCACGCGAGCCCTGTCATAACCATCTTGGAGGGTAAACTCGAGGCTGATTGTACCGTCATCCATGAGTTCTGGACCTTGCAGGCCAATGACTTCTCCCACTATGCTGGCACGAGTGACGATATCGCCTATGGGCGTCACCGGCCACGCGTGTCCGAACCTCTCTATCCGTTCCTCCAAGGGAAGGTCCAAATCGTAATCCGAGCCCTCGCATATCCCTCGGTAGTCGCACCGGGTGCATCGTGCCCTCTCATCAGGATGGGTGGGCGTCTCGGATGGAATTCCCCCCTCGTCGAAGAACCTTAGCGGGGATGGTTGTGGAGGGCACATCGAGATGTCCGGGTCTTGGGCGTGGATCTGTTTGTAGAGCCCCTCTAGTTCCTCGTTCATAGACTCCATCTCCTCCGTAGATGGGAGCTTGACTTGCTTCACGGTCCCCGTACCCAGATACCAAATCTCCAGTCCCTCGACCACCTCTTCCCTATCGTGCGTCTCCCACCATAGCCAACCGTACATACGGAGTTGGTCCAGATAGTCACCGGACCTGTCTCCCTTGCCCACAGATGCCTTCAAATCGACTATCGTGGTCTTTCCCGACCATCGGTAAACGAGGTCGTACTCGCCTTGGAACCAGTCTCCAGGATGTGCGCTTGTCTGGGTGAATGACTGGGCATCGGGGTCGACGAACCATGGCCTGGAGACCTCCCATGCCTCTGCCCATGTGATCTGCCCGCTGCCTGCTGCTGGGTGTGGACCTTCCCACTCCCGGGGGAATCCGTCCGGAGCTGGCCAGTAGGGCCTGGCGCCTGACCTCCATTCTTCGAGGTCTGGCCCTCCGCTGGAGTCGATGCATGCCTGAACCTGATCCAAGTGTAGTGATATCGCCGATTCGATCATCTGCCACCCTTCCTCTTTGTTCACATCTTCTGCTAATCCTACTCGGTTTGGGCTTGACTCCCAATCGCTAATCGCCGATTCCCAGCATCCTTCGAAGTGCACTTCAGCTCTGGCAGTGGCCCATTCTAGCATGGATTCCCTGTCATCGGGGATTGATTCCATTGGGAGGGCGCTTAGCCCCGGCCCCACCCAGTAGTCCTGGCTGTCCCAGTCGGGGGAGCCATCCTCGGCGAGGGGCGTTGTCATCGAGGAACGGGAGTCGTGAGTCAGTAGTGCAGGGGATTCACGGAGTACCCTGCACACGCACTCTTCCACGGCATTGCCCCTCAGTATCTGAGGCGGGAGAGGCGACTTGAGGCGTGCCATCCAGCCGTAGTACCACAGCCTCGGGCACTTTCTCCATGCGTTTACCTGCGATGCTGACAGCCTCCGGTATGGATTCACCTTGGAGTTCTCGGCGTCTGACTTCCTAACCGGCACGATACCAATTGGAAGACGGGGACATATCAACTTGAGGAGTGTTCAGAGGCCGAACAGCCACCTTGGTTGGGCGAAAAACCAACCCATCCTCGTCTTGGAGGAGCGGAAGAGGTTCAACCTGTGGCGGCCTACCCTGACTAATTCGACCCCTTCCGATTCGAACCGGAATCGCCACTCGTCACGGATTTCCTCGGGGAAGCTCCTGGAGAACCTGATGGGAGTAGCCATCGCCTTCCATTTTCTCATCTTCGAAATCGTTTCCAGGACTTCTGAGCGTGCCTGATCGGTCTCCAGGTGCTTGATCTCCACCATTACCGGCTCTTCTCTGTCTCGCAGATGCTGGCATACCTCTGAGAATAGCGGGATTGAGATTCCTTGCTTGAGACCTGCATCCTGGATTTGTAGCAAAGTCATCTCTGACGTCTCCGAGGATGACCCATCGACCGAAATTTCATCATCATGGAAGACGAATACCTTGCCATCGGAAGACTCCTGGATGTCGAACTCCCAGTACCTGAAGTCACTTCTCGATACGTTTTCCAAGGATCTCTGCAGCCCCTCTATGGTATTCTCTGTTGGTGTTCCTGAGGTGCCAAGCCTGTGACCGGAGTTCTTCATTCGGAATCCACCTCATTGTCCTCGGTCTCATTTAGGAGGACCATGGTGACCTCTAGCCTCTCGTGAGTAGGCAGGACCTCGACCATGAAAACGGGTTCGTCTATCTCCCCTGCAATGTCCTCTGCCACCACTAGAGGCATCTCGATGCGGCTATTCTGCTCGTCCCAGAGGAGGAAACGTCGAGGCAGTCCGGTCTCATTGACGATCTCATCCATCCATTCTTCCTTGGATTCGGCATCTGCATCTATGGCTCCGAAGATTAGCGTCCCATCCTCGGTCAGTAACTCGTGGGGGGCGATGGTTGACTCGCCCCTCCTCAGGAAGCGCCTCCTGAGTTGTCCGGAGTCCTTGAAGACGGCAGTGCAGAACTTCAGGTGGAATCCGAATGGTTCGCGGGAGGCTCCGTCAGTGGGGTCGGCGACGCCCTGCTCTGCTGCCATAACCCTGGACTTCATTTCGTGTGCCAGCTCGTTCGAGCCGGCGGCTCCTGCGGTGATCTCGGTCGAGAGGTTGAATCCCCTCAGTTCCATGTTATCGTGGTTTCCTACAGTGATTTCGAGCTCGTTGAGGTTAAGGAATGAGATGTCGAAGTCCCTCAGCTCATCTAGAAGTGCTAGGAGTTCGTCCCTCTTGTCCGGCTCGCAGGGAATCTCCACACCGGTGAGGATGCCCGCCTCTGCGCATGCAGAGATCGTCGAGCGATATCGCTCTGCATCCAGATCGAGCAAATGGAATCTGATCTCGTCCAGTCCAGCGTCGGCGAAGTCGCGGGCTACTTCCGGCCTGAAGGGTATGCTGGTGTACATGTGGAGGTGGAATCCGGGTCCAAACTCTTCCTTTAGTCGAGATATCCCCTCTAGGGTTCGTTCCTTCGCCATCAGCGGGTCGCCACCAGTAATGCCGGCCCCGGTGGCCCTCATTGCTCGAGCCTCCTCGATGACCTCATCGAAAGTCTCGCACCTCCTCTCGTTTGCAAACATCCAGTCTACGTCTCTACGTGTCTCGGAAAGGGGGCAGTAGTCGCATTGCCAATGGCAATTTCCAGTGATGAACAGGACAAGTTTGCTCCCCATCTGGCACTGGATGCAGCCCTCCGTGTCGGAGAGGTCTGGTGCTTCGGCGAGATCGGGTATCTGTGGCAACGATAGCATCTAAGACTCCACCAGCTGCTTTGCTGCAGTCTCCAGTAGCCATTCATGGAATCCTGAGTCCTGTGACAGTTCCGGATGGAATGTAAGTGCCATGCGGTTCTGGGTCATTACCCCCACCACCTCATCCCCGAGTCTTGCGATTACCTGGGCATCATCGCCCATCTCCACAAAGCGCGGTGCTCGAATGAAGACGCCGGGGAATTCCCTGTCAAGAGCTATGGCATCAATCTCGGCTTGGAATGATTCGGCTTGTGAGCCGAAACCGTTCCTCTCTACTGAAGCGTCAACCAGTGATGCCCCTCCATCCCCTGGATCTGCCATTAGGATTGCTCCCGCACAGGTACCCAGGACCGGTCGCATCTGGTCCGCCCTTATCCACTCGAAGACAGCGGGCAGCAAGGAGGAGATTGCGTCGTTACCGGTTAGCCTCATCGTGGTAGACTCACCACCTGGCATAACGATTGCATTCAGCTCGGATGACTCTAGGTCGGAGGCCTTCCTCAGTTCGTGAACCTCGATGTCGATGCCGGTCTCCATTGATGCCCTCTCGAGAGCTGAAATGTGAGAGTGGCGGGCCCCCTGGAGCATTACCAGACCTATGCGTAGCACAAACCGCCGGCTTGACAACGAGAAATGAACCCTATTGCTGCTCCGATGGGCTGAAAGACCGTCTGTAGCCCCGTCTGGACGTGGGGGCCCAGAGTCGCATTCACAACTTCGGGGCCGGCCCCGCTGTTCTGCCCCTCGAAGTGGTGACCGAGGTTGCCAAATCCCTGCCCAATATGAATGGCAGTGGCTTTGGTTTGATGGAGGTCTCGCATCGTAGCCCTGCATTCCAGGAAGTTATTGACTCGGCCATGGCAAGGATGAGGGGGATCCTCTCCATCCCCGATGACTACGAGGTGCTTTTCCTGCAAGGGGGTGCATCGACCCAGTTCTACATGACTGCGTTGAACCTCCTGAGCGATGGAGGCGCTGCTGACTTCCTTGTGACGGGGATCTGGGCGAAGAAGGCTCTTGCTGAGGCGAATAGGGTCGGTGACGGCGCGGCTGCTTGGGATGACTCCGGCAACGGTTTCAAGACAGTCCCCGGTGACGGAGACTACTCTGTGCGAGATGATGCCGATTACCTACACTACACCTCCAACAACACACTCTTCGGGACTCAGTTCCACCATCTGCCAGATAGCAATGGCAAGCCCAGGGTTGTCGATGCCAGCTCAGACATATGCGGTGCGCGACTCGACGTTTCCAAGCATGACCTGATCTACGCAGGGGCCCAGAAGAACCTGGGGCCGAGCGGGGTGACGGTCGTCATCCTCTCGCCATGGGCTGCCAGTCGGGGCAAGGAGGGGCTTCCGACCATGCTGGACTACCAGACCCACATCTCCAAGGGATCGATGTTCAACACCCCCAACACATACGGCATCTTCGTACTGGACAAGGTGCTCGCATGGGTCGAGAGGAACGGTGGCTTGGAGGGTGCAATCGAGAGGAACCAGGAGAAGTCCGGACTCCTCTACGGCATTCTGGACGGAAGTGACTTCTGGAGGCCGCATGCAGAAGTTGGTTCCAGGTCGATGATGAACGTCACTTGGAGGCTCGCCGACGAGAGCCTGGAGGATGTGTTCCTCTCTGAAGCGGCGGACAGCGGAATGGGTGGCCTGAAGGGCCACAGGAGCGTTGGCGGCATCAGGGCGAGCCTGTACAACGGATGCCCGGTGGAGAGCGTGGAGGCACTCGCTTCTTTCATGGCCGAATTCGAGAGTCGACACGGATGAGTGACTCGATGGGGAAGAGGGGGATCCTCGATCTGCTCGATCTGACCCTGCTTGACTTGGATGCCAGCGAAGAGGACCTCGCTGAGGTCTGCGATCTTGCCAGCAAGCATCGGACGGCAGCGGTCTGCGTTTTCCCAGAGCATGCAGGGTTCGTTAAGGGCCGGATCGATTCTGTGGTTTCGCTGGCCTTGGTTGCAGGTGGGTTCCCACGGGGTTCCGAATCACCTGACGAGATTTTCGATGCGGTCAGTGAGGCTGCATCAAAGGGGGCCGATGAGATAGACTGCGTTCTAGAGCCCCGTGACGAACCCTCGTTCCCCGGGCAATCCGAGCTAGCCAAGCTCATTGCAATGAGGGAGGCATCACAAGGCCTGATCCTGAAGGTCATCCTGGAGGCACCATTGCTAGATGAGAGGCGGTTGAGGGCGGTAACCAGAATGGCGCTGGCAGCCGGGGCCGACTTCGTCAAGTCTTGCACTGGCAAGAGAGGAGGATGCAGTGACGAGGCGGCTGCCATAATGGCTGAGGAGGTCCGCAGGCACTGCCTCTCATTCGAGGGAAGTCCGGGAGTCAAGTTATCTGGCGGGATATCGAATAGGGAGGACGCTGAAAGGCTGATTTCCATAGTAGGTGAGAGGGGCGGGCCCATCACCGGCAAGGGACGAATTCGAATAGGGGCATCCTCCCTAATACAGGACTTGGTCGATGGTGGGCTCGGCAGGAATTGAACCTGCGATCTTCGCCGTGTGAAGGCGACGTCATAACCCCTAGACCACGAGCCCGGCCTATTTGCCAGCAATCTCCTGCGGATAAGATTGGTGACAGGTCGGCATCAGGTTCCCGCCGGAGTCAAAAGTGGCAGAGGGCTCGGAAACCCGTGGCAGAGGGCATCGATATGGGGGTTTTGCGCGAGCAAGACACCTGGAAGGCCTTCGGAATAGGCATCGTTCTTTTCTGCATGATTGCCTATGCATCGCTAGTGATTTTCGGAGTCTCGTCTTCGCTTTACGGGGTATCCGATGACGTTGAGATTGTTCCTGACTTCGAGGTGATGACCATGAACAGGACAGGGATTGATGACTCGATTGCGGACGATGCAGGGATGGTGAAGCTGTCCGACATGAGGGGCAGCGTGGTCATCCTGGACTTCATGGCAGTCGACTGCGTGAACTGCCACTACGTACAGGGGCATATTGAGGACAGCCTGGACTCTTGGCAGGAGCCGGGTTCCGAGTATCCGGTCGTGGTGTTGTCAATCGCATCTTGGTACGGCTACGAGTCGTTCGACTGGATCAACGAGACGTTCGGGGACACCGGTTCCGACAAGCACATGCGTTGGCCCGTGGCGAACGGCGCCACTGACTCGATCATCCTCGAGGACGGAGGCAGGGGGGACCTGGTCGAGCACTATGCCGCTCAGAACCTCCCAATCGTGTACGTGATCGACCACGAGGGTTACGTGGTGGCGAAGGAGGGGACTGGGACGCCCCTTGACGGGTGGTCATCATTCGACAGAGTCGTAGATAGGGCGCTCGAGGGGGACGCAGAGAGCCTTCGGTTCGGCATCGAGAAGGCGGACAGGTCATTCTCCGGGGTCTTCTTCATCGGCCTCTTCCTTGGCGTACTTGTCTACTTCTCACCCTGCGCATTCCCCGTCCTGCCATCCTACATCAGCTACTGCCTCAGCCTCGGGGTGAGGGAGGACGAGCTCCGAGAGGCTGGGAAGCTGGAGGGTGCGGCACCTGGTGCCCTTGAGGTGGGGACTTTCGCGGCTCTGGGGCAACTGACATTCTTCGGCTGCGTGGGAGTCGTGATCTTCGGCCTGGATGGTGTGCTGAACCTGTCGGGCATACTTCATGACATAGCAGTGGGGATCGCCCTCCTGCTGGTGGTACTCGGGGCTCTGATGCTCATGGGATGGACATCCCACGTGCTGTCACGGGTGCAAGGTCTGCTTGACAGGCACATGACCACGGAGGATGACGAGCGCTTCACGCCTAGGAGGAACATGTACCTGTGGGGGATTGGCTACAGCGCTGCTTCGGTGGACTGCACCGCGGCTGCGGTCTTCCCGTTCGTGGCATGGCTGGCAGTTGTCGGCGAGGGCGCACTTGTGATGGGCATGGGCGGGCTGATGATTTCCGTATCACTACTGATGATTGGGGTGACTGCCATGGTCGGGATGGGAAGGGGGGCTCTGATCGACTCCCTCAGGAGGCACTCGTCCATAGTGAAGGCTACTGGGTCTTGGATGATGATGTTCGCAGGAATAGGACTCTTCACCTACCTCACCCAACCGGATGTTGTGGCGGATATACTGGGCTAGTTCCCGTCTATCGGCTGTAGCATGTGCTCCACGACTGGTTTTACCGACTCCCATATCCTGTCATGGACCTCTTGCACGGTGTGCCTAGTAGGAATCAGCGTGGCGCCTGCTTTCTTCCCGGCATCCTGGAACTGCTGCCTGAGGATCTTCTGGTACTGCAGGAAGGAAGAGGTGATTGAGGAGGAGAGCGCTAGGTCCATCCCTGCTTCGAAGTGGTTCAGTGCCTCCAGGCTCTCTCCGAACATGATTCGGTTCAACAGTCGGCGGGGCCCTGCGTGGAGTACGATCATGGCATCGGGATCGGGGGTATTGGAGTAGAGCGAGTCGATCCAATCCCCGTCCCCGCCCCTTACCTGCTCCCTGATCCTCGGAGTGAGTGTGTACCTGTCAGCGATGACCACGAATCCGGCATCCAGCAGCGGTTCTGCCTCGTGCTTGATCTGGTCGTGCAGGTCGGTGGCGTACAGTAGCGACCTGGTTCGCCAGTTTAGCTGGTGGATGTCAGCGGTTCTTGACTTGACTATCTCGCCCATCAGTTCGGAACGGGCCAGCCCTATGGTGTGGGTTGCGATCCCGTTCGCCTTCAACCTGGCAGATAGGAGGCGCGTGTGTAGGGTTCGTCCAACGTGGTCCGGGCCCTCGATTACGATCAGCTTGCCCGCGTGGCTCATTCCCCATCTCCTCCCGAGTATGTGAGCCAGTCGATGTCGGACTCACTCAAGTTCTGGGCGAGCCTGTCGGACTGGTCGATGACCTGGACGGACGAGAGGTCGATGTGCTTGTCGAAAGTACTCCTCACCCTGGACTGAACCTCCGCGACCGTCCCCTCCGCATCCAGGCGTACGATTCTCCCCTCCCCTACGAGCCCCGAATAAATCTCGGAGACCTTGCCCTGGAATATCCTGTAGGACTCGAATGGGTCGGTCGTCCACCCCATGTCCATCCCGGCCTCGTAGAACTTCAGCCTTGGCCTCCCCTTGGCTATCCTATCGAAGCTTACATCGACTGGTACGTCGAAGTACAGAGTCAGATCCGGCTCCCTGGCGAATGAGTAGGTCTCCTCGATGACCTCGCGAGGGACATCCCTGGATCCGTCCCTTGCCATGGCGGTGTACTTGTAGCGATCGCAGATCACTATCCCCCCTATCTCCAAGACGGGCTCAATCTGCTGGGCCCACCTGTCGGCGAAGTCGGCAGCGTGTATCATGTGGAATGTCATGGGCAGCAGGCGTCGGGTGTTCTTCCCCTTCTTCGTTGCCTCCTTGACGATCTTGCTGGAGTTCCACTCCGTGTGGAAGACTGGCAGCCCCTTGGCCCTCAGCCAGTGGTAGAGCAGCTTTGCTTGCGTGCTCTTCCCGGATCCGTCCATTCCCTCAACGGCAATCAGGATACCCTTCTTCGACATCGAACCACCATCCCCATAATGCTCTAGGAGCAAGTCTTGGGCAAGGCTGGGACGTATTAGGCTGTGGTTCAGCGAAAAACGAGTAGAAACATCAATTGTTCTCCGATTTCTCCCAGTGCCATGGAGTTCTTGGCCCTAGCCTTCGTTGCTGCGTTCTTGGCCGCAGCCCTGACCGTCCCTGCTGGCTTCGGGTTGTCGACCATGCTCACTCCGGTGGTTCTCCTGATGATGGGGCCTCATGAGGCAGTGGCAGTGGTCGCAGTGGTGCATGGGGCGCACAATGCAGGGAAGTTCCTGGCTCTGAGGGATAGCGTCGACTTCTCCGCTTTCAGGCACTACGGCATCTGGCTCGTGGTAGGTGCGGTCATTGGGGCCGCCTTGCAGAGCAAGGTCCCACAGGACCCCCTTCTCGCCCTGATAGGTGCCTTCCTCATCCTCCTACCCCTGCTGACCCTCAGCGAGTCGTGGACGGGGATCAGGATCCCCGAGGCAAACGACCGGATAGGCGGATTCGGGTCCGGCTTCATGGGGGGCCTTTCTGGGCACCAAGGTGCCTTGAGGGCGATGTTCCTCACTCGTCGTCTTCCGGACAAGATGGCATATGCCGCCACTGCGAGCGTACTCGCGCTCTGCGTGGACCTATCGAGAGTCCCGGTCTACCTATACTTCCGACCGGAGGAGATAGGCGAGCACTTCCATGTCACCTTGCTCCTAGTGGTAGCCGCGTTGCTCGGCGTGAGGGCCGGGAAGAGGTGGTTGGAGGCCATGAAGTCAGAATGGATCCACAAGCTGGTGATGGCAGGTATCGTGGGAAGCGGGGCATTCTACATCTATGAGTCAATGGCCTAGTGAGTTCATCAGTTTCTTTTGATTGAGTCATAGGCAAGCATGTTTAGCAAAATCTCGCCGAAATCTCTCGCATAGGCACATAGCCTCCTAATCGATTCAGACAACCTGTCTTCGAATAGTAGGGGTGCTGCTTTGCGCTTGCCGGACCAGAGGCTCTCCTCGTGTTCCTCCAGTTTCAGTTGGGCCGACTTCAGTGAGTTTCGAGCCTCCTCAATTTGGTATGCGTCTCTTTCTCTCAGGTTAATCATTAGCGTCTTGATCGAATCCAGCCAAATAGGGAGGGCGGATAGGGGCATCTTCTGGATTTTTAGTTTTGGAATTGAGTCGGAGTCCAACGTTAGTCTTGCCATTTGGTCTGCATGGTCCATCATCCTCTCAAGAGACCGTGCAAGGTTTGCGTACTCGACACCCTGCTTCCTACTAATTCCCAGTGATTTTACAATCTGCGAAGATGAGAGCATCGAGCCTACTTGCCTCTCAATCAGATACTGCAGACCATCCACCTCCCTTTCCCTCTCATCGTGATCTGATATCAGATCGGTATCTGCTCCTTGGAGTGCCTCTAAGATGTCTCTAACTAGAGAGGAAAGGAGAAGATACATGCGATTTAGGCTGGCGCTCAGTGGCAATTCTCCGGCATTTAGCAAGCTAATCAATCGAGAATGTGAATCGCCCTCTTCTCCTATCTCAAAACCCCTAGTGGATCTCAGGAAGCGTCGGATTTCGTTTCGTGTTTTTCTTTTCATATCGGACTTGCTTTTGATCACAATCTCCTGGACCCCTGAGATATAGGCCCCCATGAGATGATCGTATAGAGCGCCTGGGGGAAGTCCGTCCAAATCAATCGTGATCTCCGTCCTTTGTTCTTCTGAGTCTTCGAGGGGGGAGAGCATCAGTTCTCCGCTGGACCTCCAGTCGATTCTGATGCTGTCACGAGAACCGAGGTTGTTTGCAGAAACCCATGGTTTTGGCAGGGAGAGGGTGTATGTTGCGCCTCCGGTTAGTTGCAATCTTCGGACGTCTTGTTCGCCTGGGCCGATGGGCATGAATTCGTGTATCTAATTATTAATATATAGATTACGCTACTTCTCTATGATATACCATCCTGTGTCCGGGACGTCCATGGAAGGAGTGATGTGGCTAGTACTGATTCTGTCACTGATTGTTTGTGCCTACATGGCTTGGAACATCGGAGCAAACGATGTTGCCAATGCTATGGGGACATCCGTGGGCTCGAGGGCCCTGACTCTGAAGCAAGCGGTCATTATTGCAGCCGTCTTCGAGTTCTGCGGGGCCTTCTTCGCAGGGGATGCGGTGACGGACACCGTTCGAAAGGGAATCCTCGTCGTGGACTTCGAGACAGTCACCGACGACTTCTCCAACGACC
>CAYFGC010000030.1:0-14389 GCA_964342625.1 uncultured Candidatus Poseidoniales archaeon
TACATAACGCAGGAATCAACGGCGATTTCACGGTTCTTCACGTTGAAACCCCCGGATCGTTGAACGTGCCACTGGGCTCATTCTTCGAGATTTGGGAAAGAGAAGGTGGCCCTTCTCTAACCGAGGACAGGAAGTTCGACATCAACAGAAATGGTGTTTCTGATTGGGAAGAGTATGACATTAGTATGAATGTAGACGGTAATTCGGATGGCAAATTCGAGGAATATGTCATGCAGGATGGCGATGACATCGAGCTCATCTTTGTCTCGAAGTAGAATATCACTAACCCTTGATCACGATTAGTGGTTTTAGGCGAGCCACCGGTCTAGCGAGGCCAGCTTTCTCTGTGAGCCTGATCACCTCTTCAACGTCTTTGTATGCACCAGGCGCCTCTTCAGATAGGTATTTCTCATGAGTTTCGTATATCGCGACTCCTTTCTCTGCCAACTCTCTTTTGACCTGTGCACCGTCAATCTTCTGCCTAGCCTCGGTTCTCGACATAGCCCTTCCAGCACCGTGACAAGATGATCCAAATGCACGATTGGTTCCACTCCTGGGCCCTGCCATTACGTATGAAGCGGTACCCATGTCCCCAGGCACCAGTACTGGTTGCCCAATCCCAGAGAAATTCCCAGATATCTCCTCATTATCCCCGCCAAATGCTCTGGTCGCCCCCTTCCTATGCACGCAACACGTGCAAGAAGTCCCGTGGACCACGTGGTCCTCGACACGTGCAATGTTGTGGCAAACATCATACACGACTCCAACATCTACCTCGGTACCCATGTGGGACCTAAGTGCGCCCCTAAGGTGGTGAGTCACGCTGCTCCTATTCGCAAAGGCATAGTTTCCAGCCGCCTTCATCGCTTCGAAGTAAGACTCTCCCTCCCTGGAAAAGAATGGGGCAGCGGCGAGTTGGGGGTCGGCAATCGATATCCCCCACTCTTCCGACCTCCACCTCCCATCCGATTTTCTGTATTTGCCCTCTAGTCCTTTCACATGCTCAGAACAAACCTGATATCCCAAACCTCTGGAACCTGTGTGAATCATTGCAGTAAGCCTCCCTTCCTCCAATCCAAAGATTCTAGCAGCTCTCTCGTCCAAAATCTGGTCTACTACCTGTATCTCAAGGAAGTGATTCCCCCTGCCTATCGAACCAAGTGCCGAAACGCCCCTCCTCTTCGCTACATCCGAGATGCTCCCAGAATCCCCCTCTAATCTTCCTTTCATCTCCATTCTGGAGAGGTCTTCTTCATGCCCCAGGCCAATCTCAGCAGCAGCCCTTGCACCATCGTCTAGAATATCGTCAAGCTCGTTAGAACTAAGAATGTAACCACTCTTACCAGAATCTCCAGCGGGAATTCTGGCCTTGAGGCGATTCCCGAATTCCTTACTGCCACTGCCTGACTTTTTCCTAGTAAGATGCTTAAGGTCTGCAATTCCAAGATCAATCGAGCAAAGCCTTACTCCACAGTTGATATCGAATCCAACCCCTCCTGGTGAAATAACTCCACCGTTTTCTATGTCGGTGGCTACAACTCCACCAATCGGAAAACCAAATCCTTGGTGGAAGTCGGCCATTCCCCATGCCTCTCCAACTATTCCAGGCAGAGATGCGGTGTTGGTCAGTTGTTCCAGCGATCTGTCATCGCTCTTACCAACATGGTTACTATCCGAAACAATCACCGCGTCAACCAGCATCTCTCCTCGTTTCTTTATCCTCATCAGGGAATCTCCATCTTCCTCAAGAAACCGCGCCCAGTCGTCCATCAGTCTCGCTGACAAATCCCTTCCTTTCAAAACACCGGGGCAATTTCTCGCATTGACTTCAAGACCAGTTGTCCAATGGGTTGGCCGAGGGAGTAGTAGTGAACTTCGGAGAGGTGGATATCCCCTTCTGGTCAGAATCAGGCCATGTTTGTAGGAAATGTTCTGTGACGGGTTCCAGATTTTGGTCAAGGGACAGAAATAGGGAGACCTGTGGAGATAGCACCGACGACCCATACACATTCATTGGGAAACCAATCATCTCTGGATTTCCGATGAGGGGCAAGGAACTGAAGGATGCTATGCGAGAGAAGTTCCAATACTTCTTCGAACAGAGGGGCCACTCTAGAATTTCTCCATTTCCGGTTATAGCCAGATGGAGGGATGATATTCATCTCACAATCGCAAGCATCGCCGACTTCCAACCTCATGTAACTAGCGGCCTAGTACCACCTCCGGCGAATCCACTGGTGATTAGTCAGCCTTGCATCAGGTTAACCGATGTTGCTGCGGTGGGAAGGTCCGGAAGGCATCTATCAACATTTGAGATGATGGCTCATCACGCCTTCAACAGGCCCAAAGAAGATGACACAATCTATTGGATAGACCAATGCGTCAGGTATTGCGATGAGATGCTCATAGGTGAATTCGGAATTAGCCCCACAGAATTGACCTATGTTGAGAACCCCTGGTCCGGTGGGGGAAATGCGGGCCCAGCTTTGGAGGTGATAGTTGGGGGCTTAGAGCTGGCCACACTAGTTTTCATGAATCTGGAGGAACATGAAGAGGGTGAAGTTGAGATCAAGGGACTCAGATATCGTGAGATGGATCTGCAGATAATTGACACTGGTTACGGACTTGAGAGATTCTGCTGGGCCGCTGCAGGTACTCCGACGATATATGATGCAATTTATCCGGATTCGGTAAACTGGCTGAAAGACCTGTCTGGATTCGAGGAGACGGTGAAGGGACTAGGTCTCTCAGCCAATACTGACTTGTTGCTGGGGGAGCTATCACGATTGGCTGGGATTCTGAATATCGATGTTGGAACAGATGTCGAGGCATTGTTCTTGAAACTGTCAGATAGGCTACAAGAATCGGGCTTGGAAGTCTCTATTGAAGAGTTGAAACGTCTTACTGAGCCATTATCTAGCATATATGCAATTCCTGACCATATGCACGCAATTTGCAATATGCTTGGCGATGGTTTGGTTCCAAGCAATTCGAAGGCAGGGTACTTGGTCAGAATGCTGGCAAGAAGGGTGTGCAGGATGAAGGAAGAATTGGCACTTGGGGTCTCACTACCTGAACTCGGAATTCATCACATTGAGAAAAACCTCGAGTTCACTAATTTCACACAATCTAAAGAGGGTTTAGCGCAAATCTTGGAACTTGAGGAAATAAGGTACCATGAAATGCTTCGAAAGGGGGAAGCAGCAGTAAAGACAGCCTTCAAAGACCTGCCACTAGAATCCACAGAAGCCCCTGATGAGACTCTATTTAGGTTATCCGAGGAACGGGGATTGAACCCAGAAATGGCAATTTCTATCGCTAATCAGGCAGGATGGACAGAGTTGGCGGTCAGAGTCGGTTTCGCTGCAGATATGGCATCCAGGAATGCAGAAAGAACCAAGGCCGCAGCCAAAGAAAAGGTAAAGTCCAATTTATTCCCAGTAGGAGACTTCCCTTCGACATCAATGGACTACTATTCAGATACTAGCAGAACCTCCTTCGAAGCAAAAGTATTGGGTTGCGACAAACTATCTGAATCGCAATTGTCTTCGCTAATCCTGTCCAATGAGGTTTCCAAGGCCCCTACTCATTACGTAGTAATGGATCGTACGCTATTCTATCCTGAGGGAGGGGGTCAGTTGGGAGACCAAGGGTCTCTAGGCGGTGCAATGGTCTGCGACACTAGAGTCGAAAATGGCACCATATACCACCTAACTGATGGGCCCGTGCCAATGGGGGATGTGTCCTGCACCGTTGATTGGGACAGACGCCGTCAGTTGATGGATCATCACACAGCTGTTCACATCGTGGGCGGAAGTGCCCGGGCTCTACTAGGTACGCATATTTGGCAGGCCGGCTCAAACAAGGGAGCACGATACGCTAGGATCGACTTAACTCACTTTTCCCGTCTTTCAAGAGATGAGATTAATCGAATTGAGGACCACTCAAACGATGTAATTGCAGCAGATTATGAAGTTGAGAAACTTGTATTGCCTCGAGCCGAAGCAGACGAACTATTCGGTTTCGAGTTATACCAGGGTGGCCCACCAAAATCAGGACAGATAAGGGTGATTAGAATAGGCAATCACGACGTCCAAGCCTGTGGGGGGACGCATCACGACAAAGTGGGCAAAATTGGGGAGTTGCGCATCATTCGTTCCAGTCAAGTCCAAGACGGGGTGGAGCGTCTGCAAATCGTGGCAGGGGAGACAGCACGCGAGCATGCAAGGGAGCAAGAGCGCCTATTGAAAGAATCCAGTGAGGTCCTCGGCGTCTCCTCAGAAGACCTCCCCTCAGCAGTTTCTAGATTCTTCGAAGAATGGAAGTCACAACAGAAGAAGATAGAGTCATTGGAGGCAGAAATCGTCAGATTAAGGACCAGTGGCGGTGGGGATGCCGCTGTTGAGAGGGATGGGATTCGTTATGCGATTATGGAGGTCGAGGGAGGTATCAAGGCACTAATGTCAATGCTCGGAGAACTAACCAGGGACCCAGCAATTCCGACACTTGCTGTTCTAGGGACCAAGGATGGTGGGGGGAAGCTAATCGTTGCAATTACTGAAGGAACCCCAGCCGCAGACCAACACAATGCTGTCGAAATCCTCAATTCAATTTCCGCCCATATAGGCGGAGGAGGAGGGGGGAGCCCAACCATGGCACAAGGAGGAGGTTCCAACTCAGATGGAATTCCAGCGGCCCTCGACTCAGCAAGACAACTTCTGGGTTTGTGAGAAGATGGGGTTTTCAGTCGATGCTTCCAAGAGGTCTTCTTCTATCGAGTACGCGATCAGGGACGTTGTAGTCCCTGCAATAGAGCTTGAGAAGCAGGGACACGAGATTATCAGACTGAATATCGGGGACCCACTGGCATACAAAGGACTCCAGACTCCAGAACACATGATTGATGCATACAAGAGGGCCCTCGACTCTCAAGACAACGGTTACGGCCCATCATACGGGGCCACCCAGCTTCGGAAAGCAATTGCAGACGCCGAATCCAGCAAAGGATGGGCATGCTCGGAAGATGATGTTTACGTTACCCATGGAGTCACTGAGGCATTGCAAATCCTATTTGCAGCCTTCCTAGAGCCCGGAGACTCGATTCTCGCACCAGGGCCACATTATCCCCCGTACATGGCATACCCCCAGATGTACGGGGCTAAGACGGTCGAATACAAGTTAGACTCGGAGGATCGTTGGAGAATCGACTTTGATGACATCCGCTCAAAGATGGACGAGAACGTCCGACTCTTGGTACTAATCAATCCAAACAATCCAACTGGAAACGTGCCCCTTCCTTCAGAAATTGACTCATTAATTGAAATCGTCAGAGATTTCCCGAAGTGTACATTGATCTCCGATGAGATATATGATGGTCTCGACTTCTCGGGAAATTTCGTCTCACTAGCATCTAGGTCACAGGACGTCCCTGTTATCACTCTAAATGGAGTTTCTAAGGTATATTTCGCACCCGGCTGGAGAATCGGATACATGGCATGGCATGACCCCAGAGGGGTGCTGAAAAATGTCAGAGATGGGGTAGAGAGACTCCTTCGTAGCCGTCTTTGTGCCTCAACTCCTGCTCAACATGGTTTCCTCGCAGGTCTCGTTGAGGACCATGGCTGGCTGGAAGCACATCGTGAAAAAATCAAGAAAAGAATGGATTACTCATTGAGTCGAATAGAATCCATTGATGGGCTGGAATGTCAATCACCGGGAGGGTCATTTTACCTATTTGTGAAAATTACAGATCCAACTCTTGCACAAGATGACAAGAAATTCGTATTAGACCTCCTCTATAAGAAGCATGTACTGCTAGTTCATGGGTCTGGTTTCTCTCCCGAAATGGGCAAAGGACACTTCAGAATGGTCTGCCTACCGGAAGTAGAGATTCTATCCGAGGCATTCGACAGAATTGACTCCTTTCTAAGAGGCGAGTGATGAAAAATCATCATTCGATACAATAAATCTTCAATTTTCCATCAGTCAATCTCCATGAATCATTATAGCCGAACCCAAGTTGCATGAAACGCCCTCTATGAGGGCGAGGTATTTGCATGGCCTTGACACACAACCAATATGCAGTTGCGGCTATTACCGCAACTCTGTGCTTGGCTGGTCTCTACACAGTAGTCGGGGCCGGGCTTTCAAGCACAAATAGTGGAGGTTTCGAATCTGCCGTGGAGGATCTGGAATTGAACCCAGGAAATCAGAGAGAGTGTCCGCCGGACATTCCAACGATAGGTTGTGATTGGGATGGCGATGGTATTGCAGATCGAATGGAAAGCACCCTCTATGGGACTAATTGGCAGGAAGCAGACACCGATGGAGATGGTTTAGACGATGGATGGGAAATAGAGAACGGGCTCGACCCTCTTGATACTGGACAGCCATGTATCACCATAGGGGAAGGGCTTACAGAGGTGGAATGCGAAGACATTCCTGTTGCCTCTGTAGACACTGAGAGAGAGACCGGCGAGCAGAATGAGACTTTCCCAAACCCAGACAACGGACCACTCGGCGATCCAGACAGGGATGGTCTGACAAATCTGGATGAGGCAGAGTTGGGAACCAACCCCCGCCTCAAGGACACTGATGGCGATGGTCTGAATGACCGGTGGGAATCTAGGCACACGCACGAGGTAACTACTCCATCCGGGGTAATCACTCTTCTAGACCCTCTCGACGGGAATTGGAATTGCCCATTACTGACTCCCTCGATGCAGGCTGAGATTAAACTGGATATAGGGGACGAATTGTGGGAGGAGATGGGTTCTCAGTTCGGCCACTCATGTGATGCCATCCTTGATCTGGAGCTCCCCGAGCCAGACACACTAAGGAACTTCGTCGAGGAGAAATATGATACAAACCCCAGAGATTCCGACAGTGACGGCGATCTTATAGACGATTTAGTAGAGATATCGACTCACCTGGTAGATCTGGAATCTTTCTGTGGTCGTCCGACTTTCGGGACCCTTACCCTACCGGCCCCACACATACGTGCCTTTGCTTCAGAGATCCAATTCACCGCTCAGAATTTGCCAAATGGCGGAATTCAGACCACTCTTCAGAAGAAGAGCCCATTGGACAATCCAAACTGGTTCAATGAGGACATGGATGGCGATGGAAGGTTGAATGGACCAGGAGACTGGGATACGGATGGCGATGGAATGCCCGATGGTTTCGAATTCTGCTACTCCTTCGATTCTGATTACAATTGGTTCCTAAACCCGGCAAACTCTACTGACGCGTACGGGGATTCCGACGGAGACGGGCTGAACAATGTCGAAGAGTTCTCAGTTTCTTATGATTGGGGGCCTTCAAACTTCACAGACCCACTTAATCCTGATACAGATCAGGATGGTATGCCAGATGGCTGGGAGTTCCAAAGCGGCATCCACCCCACTGACGGTAGCAATGCTGACGATGATCCAGATTTCGATGGATATGATGCTGACAACGATGGTTCTGTGACGTACAAAGATATGATTGGTGCGACTACGATTGAGAGGATCGACGTAATTCCGGGGGAATACGTTCAGGCAAACAAGACCGTCCTCTGGGTTCGAACGGTTGTGGATAGCAATTACGTCAATATTCCTGTGAAGACGGAAACAGCTGGATGGGTTTACCACATCAATGTGGAGGTAGATGAAGAGGTAAAAAGTCGCTTACAATCACTAATTACTGTTGTCGAGCAGCATGAGAGGTTCACAAATCTGGATGAGTACAACGCCAGAGATCGAGATGGGGACGGGGTTGTTGATGGGAGATCGACAGACCCACTCGTCGCAGATACTGATGCAGACGGCCTGATAGATGGAATCGAGGTCATCGGATGGAAAATTCGTATTGTAGATTTCGGAGTGCGAGAGGTGATCGTCAGATCGGATCCCGGAGTCTTCGATACAGACAGGGACGGCCTCTCTGACGCCGTTGAGTACTACGAGACATTCACTAATGCAACGGACAAGGATACTGATAACGACGGACTGGAAGACTATAGGGAGGCAGTCGATGGTCACCCTTGGTACGATAACGGAACGTTGGTTTACTATTTCACCAATGCCTCTGCCTTTGATACAGACAACGATGGCCTCGAGGATGGAGAAGAGGTTGTGGACGGGCTGGACCTGTACATTACCCATGGAAACAATGCCGACACCGATGGAGACGGACTTAATGATGGAAGCGAGGTCCTTTTTGTCCCTCGCCCATGGCAGGGCGCAACGAACCCCCTACTCAATGACACCGATGGAGATGGACAGCCAGATGGCTGGGAGATGCAGGTTTTCTCTGTCCAGGAGAACACAAACAGCCACAGCCTCTGGATTTCTACTAACAGCTGGCTCCCTCCTGGCTGCGAATCGATGATCGAGTGCGGCAAGGGTCCCGGGGGTTGGATCTGGATCAACTACGTCTCCGGTTTCGACTCTTCAGGAGATAGGGATGGTGACGGAGTTCTGGATCCCCAATACTTCCTCCACGAGATGAACCTGTCTGGGTTTTCGATTCCCGAACAAGGGAGGTGGGCACTAGACCCATCATTTGGATCACTCGTTGACTCGATATACGACATAGACAACGACACCCTCCAGAACTCTCTAGAGGCACCAGATAGGTGGGACACGAATCCCGTAGACGACGATACAGACGGAGACAGACTTCCCGATGGCTGGGAGGTTAGCTATTCCGAGGAGGCCATAGAGCTCGGACTGGTCGACAACAACACTCTGAATGCATTGGGATCAAGGGGTCCAATGGATCCGAGGATGCCAGACTCGGATCTTGATGGAATCAACGATGGAAGCGAGGATATGGATAATGACGGCCTCAACCGGACCAATCTGATGTACAGGTACTGCCCCGGGTGGGACGATCCGCAAGATTTCGAATGCCACATCGATCCATCTTCCAGTGCTGGATCACTGTTCTATGACGACTTGGAGAATTATACCAATTTCGAAGAGTACCAGAATGGAACTAGCCCCATCAAGAACGATACTGACGGGGACAAGTGGAACGATGGCTCCGAGGTTTTCCACCAAGATCAGGATAATGATGACATGTGGTCTGGATGGGAGTACTATTTCGGATACGATCCATTCGACTCCTCTGACTCCTTAATTGACTCCGATGGGGATGGTTTTGCGAATAGGTGCGAGAGCAAGTGGAACACAAATCCGAAGGATCCGACCAGTTTCCCTGGCCAGGGCGAGTTATGCAACGACTTCGACTAATCCACGTTGAATTTCTGGAATACTTCATTCGTTGTCATGCTAACTCGAATGAACGTCGTGCATTTGGGAAGATCTTTGATTCTCCTGGCCCCAACGTATGAACAGGCCGACCTCAACCCTCCTAGAATCGATTGTATGGTCACCTCCAGAGACCCTCTATATGGTACTCTGACCTCTTTCCCCTCAGGTGCCCTATGCTCCGCAATTTCTCCATAATGGGTCTCCATAGCCTTTGCCGATGACATCCCGTAGAACGACTTGTATTTTCTCCCGCCCCCATCGTCAATCACTTCTCCTCCGGACTCGTCATGGCCTGCTAGCATCCCCCCTAGCATCACAAAGTCTGCTCCAGCTGCGAATGCCTTGGAAACATCTCCAGGAGATGAGCAACCGCCATCTGACATCACATGTCCGTTAAGTCCGTGAGCAGCGTCAGCGCATTCTGAAATTGCCGATAGCTGCGGGTATCCAACTCCTGCAACCTTTCTTGTCGTGCAGACGGAACCAGGGCCAATTCCAACCTTCACTATGTCCGCCCCAGCCAGAATAAGGGCCTCTGTCATCTCTCTCGTTGCAACATTTCCTGCAATGATGATTTTTCCAGGGAACTCCTTCCTTACTTTCCTCACAAACTGTAGGAATACTTCCCTGTACCCATTTGCAACATCGATGCAAATCATCTTCAGATCTTCGTTGGTCGACATCTTTCTCTTCAATAGGTCGAAACTCTCGTTCGTAGAACCGCATGTTACTGCTATGCACCCAGGTTCTATCCCCTCGTTCCATGCCTCTGAGAAGCTCCTTGTGGAGTAGAATTTTTGGGTGCAGGTCAGCATTTTGTGCTCCTGTAGGACTCGAGCAATCGAGAAAAGCCCCGTAGTATCCATGTTTGCTGCTACTATTGGAATTCCCGTCCAAGTTCCCTCTGCATGCCTAAACTTGAATTCCCTGACTAGATCAACATCGGACCTTGAGACCAATGTGCTCCTCTTGGGACGTATTAGAACATCATCGAAAGTTAACTTCAGATCACGCTCTATTCGCATATGACCTTACTACTCCAACGAAGGTGGACTTATGACTGTAATCGTCGTACTTCGATTGGTGCTCGTGCCGGGATTTGAACCCGGGTCGACGGATCGAGAGTCCGACATGATGGACCGAACTACACCACACGAGCGGTAACTTGGGGAGGCCCCTTCTCTATTTCAAAACGTTGTATTTCACCATAGTTACCCAAATTACACTTTCACTTTCACTTACGTCCCTTTTGGCCCGATTAATATGTCAAAGACCTGACATAGGGCCATGATTAGAAGAAGAAAGCGATATACTGCGATAAGATATAGGAAGAGGCCAGAGCCACATCAAGTTGTCCCATTGGCTAGTCTAAAGATGACTGGAAAAGAAACGGGGGTATGCAGTTACGGTGCCATAGTCAGTCATTCCGGCGAACCGGAATGCAGCCAATCTTGGATGCCAATGGCAATGCCACAGAATCCCGTTGAGATCAGTTCCAAAGGATGGGCAGGGCTGCATCGTAGGTTATTGGCATCTAGGCCCGCCAAAGCGGAGGTCTCTTGATGTCACGGACAAGGAGACTCAGGGAGGAGGTAGTTTCTCTCCTAGAAGACAAAGGGTCAGCAAATACGGTAGAGATTTTTGATCACTTGAATGAGAGATTCCGATGGGGTGCTACAATGAACCAGGTTGGAAATATCATGGCAAAGGACTCTAGGTTCTCCAAAATAGGGCACGTTAGGGGGCCATTCAGAGGTAGTGTATACACCGTCTGTGTCTGGGGTCTTTCCCTGAAGGAAAACACCCTAGCCATCTCTTAGTTGGGGAAGGGATGAAGACACCCCTCTTCATCACTGAAGTGTGAAACTGCCAGCATCAGTCCACTCATGGGTATCTCTATTCCGAGCGGGGAACTCTGTGTCTGGGGTATTTGGGGTATTACTTGGGTCAATATTAGCGTCAAGAGGGATACCCAGTGGAGACCATGCCACAATAACAGTACTGCATTCGATATCAGTAATGACATTCATGTTCTCATGGAATGCCCTAAATGACTATGTGGATATTGATATTGATAGGACGAATAGGCCAGATAGGCCGCTTCCATCCGGGTCTATAAAAATGGAATCGGCCAAGAGGGGGATCCAAATCACAGGGTTAATCTCAGCGATTTCGTTGGCTCTTGCTGGCTATATCTCCTCGACACGGATTTCTGGATTTAGTGAGTGGCTCCCATCTCTGGCAATCTGGTCGTTTGCACTAGTTCTATTGTTCAACTACGAATCAAACTCTAGGTTCAGCTACAGGTTGAAGGACAAGGGCCTACCGGGAAATATCGCAATCAGCCTATCAGTAGGTCTGGTGATTATCTTCGGCGCCGCGAGCGTTTCCAAGCCACTTGATCCTAGATCATGGGCGGTCTTCCTAATCGGATTCCTGTACAATTTTTCAAGGGAGATAGTGAAAGACATCGAGGATATTGAGGGCGATGAGGGGAGGGACACTTTCGCAATGAGTTCGGGAGTGGATAGAGCGCGCGCATTAGCTTCAGTTTTGCTTCTATTTGCTCTAGCAGCTATACTTGCCCCATTCTTGCCATTTTTCCAAATTTTTACGGACTGGCATGTGGTTTTTGTAATCCCGGCAGTAGTTTCCTTGATGATGGTGAAGCCAAGATTATTTGCTTCTGAAGACAGAGCTGCACAGACACTCATCAAGATCTCAATGCAACTTTGTCTAATTGCATTTTTGGCAATCTCTCTAATTCCTAGCTAACGAAGTTCCCAGTAGGTCTGCCATGCTGCTTCATTGCACAGGAATGTTAGTAACGACATCTGTGCCCACATTCTATTTTCCGCCTGATCGAAAACAACACTATTCTGCGAATCGATCACCCCGTCCGTCACTTCATCGCCTCTGTGAGCAGGAAGGCAGTGCATGAAGAGGTAGTTCTCGTCAGCTTTGGAAACTAACTCTTCATTCACCTGAAAACCATCGAATGAACTCATTTTCCCATCCATATGTTCCTCTCCCATCGACACGAAAACATCAGTATATATTACCCCAGCATCAGTAACAGCCTCCTCCGCACTATTGAAACCCTCAATCCTCGATCCATTTTCTTCAGCAATGTTTTGAGCCCTCGCAATTACATCTGGATCCGGCTCAAAACCTACAGGGGTGGCGTATTTGATGTCTAATCCCAGTATCGCACATCCCAATGCTAAATCATGCAGGACGTTGTTTCCATCCCCCACCCATGCAACATGGCCATTCACCATATCTGAATTTTCTACAATCGTCATCATGTCGGCTGCTGCTTGACATGGGTGATGAAGGTCCGAAAGAGCATTGATTACTGGAACCGTGGAGTGCTTAGCAAGTTCCATGACATCATTGTGCCCAAAGCAACGATATGTGATGCAATCCATATACCTCGAGAGAACTGCAGCGGTGTCCGCAATAGTTTCACTTTTTCCCAATTGCAGATCTCCCGAAAGGAGGGTGATGGGTTGCCCCCCGAGTCTATTAACGCCCACTTCAAAAGACACCCTCGTCCTGGTTGATGGCTTCTCATAGATCGACCCAACAGACATTCCATCGAGAGGTTTGAAATCATAAAGTGCCTCATCGTCATTCTTTATTCTAATAGCCCAGTCTACTATTTCCGACAATCTATCCGAAATATCATCAATAGCCAGAAGGTCCGATTTATTTTCATTGCCTTTCATGTTCAATATCTCCTGCAAACCCATCCTTGGCATCTGACATTCCGCCAAAGATATTCTGTGCGAAACTTAGAACATCAGCTTGCCCTTCCTCCATCTCACTAGATAGTGGAATTAGTCCGGGTTGAATTGCTGCATGCTGCATCATCCTAAGTTGCCCAATTGCAAACTCAGCCCTCTGACCCCCCCCATCAAAACCGCTCTGCATAGATGACTCTTCGAACAAAGCCGCTTCCAGGACATCCAAATTCTCCCCCCACTCCAGAATTCTTTCCAGAGTTTCTGGTTCTAGAAGGTCCGACTTTGATAAGAAATTTGCAGTCGGGAGGCCAAGCCTGAAGTGGACTATCGAGGACAAAAGCATCTGGGAGACGAATCCGCTAGGAGTACTAGATAACAAAGGGTCAAACAGGAAAATTAGGCATGCCCTACCCTGTCCAAGAACATGGACCAGGTGACTGGAAGCCTCTCTAAATGCAAAAAGCTCAACCTGTCCGGGAGTGTCTACAACCATAATGTCTCCAGCAAGACCTTCAATCTCTTCGAAAACTTCCTCCGCTTGAGAGGCTACTAGATCGGCTGCCAGTATCTGGGCCCCATTTGGACCTAGGTCATATTCATCCATTACTTCAGATAGTGAGATTAGATCTCTGACATCGAACTCGGGGTCATAATGGACCCTTTCTGCGCCAGGATCAAGATTTACTGCTAACACGTCTATGTCCAAGAACCTAGCCCACCTTTGGAATGAAGTAACTAGCGAACTCTTTCCCGCTCCCGCGGTACCGACTACGAAAAGTACTGGGGGGTTAGTCCCATCATTGGAGCTCATGCGGCCGCCGAGGACGTTTCCAACTTCAACGTTCTCGGGAAAACATCCACATTCTTCATCAGGTAACCGTTAAACGAACGCCGCACCCGTGAGAATGTACCCTGAGGTCTATTTAATGGTTGAAGACTCTGATTCTTACGATGAAGATGAATCGAAAGAAAAACAAGAAAGTGACTCTGCCCCGCCTCCGGCACCGCCAGGATTTGAGATGCCACCACCGCCACCAGCGGGTTTTGAACCTCCCCCGCCACCTGTAGGCTTCCCCTCCTTTGATTCGTCTGTATCGGAAGAAATCCAACCAACCGAAAAATCCCAAGCCATAGATCATGAAGCAGCGAGGAGGATGCTTCTAGGACTGGAAGACGAAGAAAACATCGAGGAAGAAAATCTAGGAGAGGCAGAAACTCAGCAAGATGACTCAGAATCAAAAGAAGAGATGAGTGAAAAAGAGGAAGTAAGATTAGATCATTCCGAGGACGCAGAAGGAAGGACAGAGGAAGACGACTCCCCTCCGCCGCCGCCGCTCGGGTTCGACGCACCCCCGCCTCCTCCCGGTTTCGCAGACGATC
>CAYFGC010000031.1:0-14044 GCA_964342625.1 uncultured Candidatus Poseidoniales archaeon
ACCGTGGACTAGGCATGATTCAAACCGATCACGGGCCCAAGGAACCGCTCGTTCCTGTTGCAGCCAGCGTGAATTTCTCTGGATTGCAAGCCTTCTCCCTGGTGGATGACAACTCCTCTGAAACCCAGGTCATGACCCTGCAGACGGTTTCGAACCAGGACATCAGACTGTCCTACATCAGCCATCAGACATCTTCCCTGGATAACTCAGATTACCAGTCTGCATGGCTATCAGATGTCCCAGACAACGTCACAATTTCTGTTTCCCCCGGCGGTGTCGATTACTCCGCATCTTCTGAAATAGGCTCTATCGTATACACAGGATACGACGGATCACATCGCCAGGCTGTCCGTGTATCCGGATTCCCTAGCTCATTCTCAACAACTTCTGGTTCGGTGATCTCTTGGTCATCCGACTCAGCAATCGATTTGATCGAGGCCCAAATCAGTGACTCAACAGCGCCACTGTCAATGGAAGGGGATCATTTCCTCTTCCACCATGACCCCCTGAGCAACACATCGTCCCTTTCAACTACGGTATCAGGAGTAAGTGAGGTGGGATGGATCCCGCCTCTCGAGGAGGGAGCATCCGGGAAGGCTGGAATTGGGACCGCATTCGCAACCATAGAGGGTAGAAACGCAATGCAGATCAACATAGGAAACGCCCCCTCAAGCGATTCACTCCCGTTGAATGTGCTAGCTGAGATCGACCCGCTCCCTTCCAGCCTATCAGTCGAGATTCCCACGGGCTCAGATTCTGGACCCTCTCTAGACATTCCCGAACTAAACTCCTCGCAGGGGATGACAGGGGTCGCATTCTTCATTGGTGGATTCTCGGATCTGGGACGGTCAGTGAATGGAGTTCTTTCAGGAATAACCACCGATATCTCGACCGGATCAAGCTCTGGTGAGGGGAACTTCTCATTCTCCCTCGGGCTAGAGGCCAACTCAATTTTCGACCTTGTTGTCGAGTCAAGCATGGGTGCCGACTCGATAGATGAGCCAGAGTGGGTTCATGGGGTAGTTCTGAATTCTGCACCCAACGGGATTTCCGAGGGCTTCCACCTCAAGACGTGGATCCCAAACCTGCCAGCACTGGTAGATCTCTCGTTATCCAGAACTACGATCTCCGACGGCGAGGTTTGGGCGGTAACAATAGGGATGGAAGGGTGGGAGCCATTCAATCCCGAGTTAGTCATCGCCTCCACGGGAGTCAACGGCCAGGACGTCTTCCTGACGATTGACGGCCTTGAGGTAGGTCAGCCAACATCCCTATTGGTTGACTCGGTCTTCCGAACAGAGACGGTGGGAGGGATAACTGAGACCACTACATCGGCGCTTTACTCCATGTCAAACCGGCTCGAGTGGTTCCATGCCCTTGTGCTCGATCGCCAGTCCGGAACTAGAACTGAGATGATGGTGCAAGACATCCCCGAGTCCGTCGAGATTCAGGCAAGCATAGGCAACGCCATCTCGATGGACGTGACGGTTCCCGAGCAGTTCCGCCGGGGAGATCTTGGCGTGGGTTCGATAATGATTCAGCAGATGCAGTGGATGGAGAACTCGTGGTGGCCGGCAACCATGTTCCTGACCCAAATTCCAGGATCCATGAATCTCACAACAGAGCCTGACTTGAACTTCGACATCACCAAGAATCTCGCCTTCCAGGGGATGCCGATCCTCGACTTCTCTGCATCCAGCGAGGGTATGTCCCTCTACATCGAAGCCCAGGGGAGGGCGATAAACAGCAAGGGGGACATCGTACTGATGGCGGAGGGACTTGCAGACAGACTGTCGATAAAGCCAACCAAATCATTCGGGTTGAACATAAGATCGAGCGGCGACGGCGTCGATAGGCTGTACTTCAGGGCGACTGACATCCCCACCCTACCTCCAGTGATCCTGGAACAGATGGAGGCCATGGGCGAGAATCTCAAGAGTGCGAACATAGAGATCCACGAGTTCGGAAGGGTGACCGTGATGATTCCAGGCTACCAGCTGATCGAGGTTTCTGACGTCCAAGGAGGTAGGATAATCATCTCAGCCAGGGCTACGGCTGAGGTCAATGGAGTCGACGTCGACCTCAGGGGGGTCATGCTCGACGCACAAGTGACGGGAGGCATCCCATCTGGTACGACATTGGGAGTCAATGGCTTCGCATCCGACCTCTCCCTACTGAACATGATCCCAGGATTCTCAGGCTCAACTAGTCACTGGATGGCCCCGGAACCAATATCCTCGGGGATACTAACTGCCATCGCAACAATAGGGGGGATGTAATGAAGGAGCCCGGTGGAATCCTTGGACAGGCCTCCGAAGCGGACGAGGACGTCGCTCATGATATTCTGGAGAGGCTAGAGGACGTTAGCTACTCCATAACCCCCAAGCGAGTAGTCTTCGCCTCGGTGATGGTTCTATTGATCGCACTGGCTTCGATATTCTCGATCATCTGGGTTATCCCGTACGAGAACGTGGATGTCGAAGTAGTATACATGCAGGCCGGCTCTGGACACGTAGTCCTAGTTGAGCTCGACAACAAGGGCAGCAGGGCGATCGAGGAGGTCAGTCTGACAATCAGGTTCCTAGACTCGGAGCAGTCGGAGATAGACAGGCACGACTTCTACCTCTCTAGACTTACAGCCCATAGCTCGATATCCAATACTCCGGCGGACGACTTGGAGCTGGTAGTCCTCGGTCAGTCCGTATGGGAGGATTACTTCATCGAGATTTCACTGGAGTACTTCGACTACGACGGACAGCGAGAACTCCATGTCTGGACTCATCCAGTGGGGGAGTGGACAAGGGAGTCTTTCGTTGACCAGACGCCTTTCGAGATTTTCTAATCCAACATGCTTCTGGATTCACGAGTGACCCATAGTATCAAAGCGTGTGAAAAAGGGGATTTGGACGATGGAGAAACGAGTATCCGCTTTCATACTCATCTTCCTCCTCTCATCTACGCTTAGCCTTCCAGATCAAGGGGAACATACCACGGGCGAAATCCCTGACGAACTGCCAACCGATGTAACCAGGATTGAGATTTCTCCCGACCCGAATAGTGTCAGAGACCTAGGCACGCCTTTCATCTCCCAAGGAGATGAGGGACATAGGAGCCTCTGGGCAGACTCTTCGATCGGTGCATTCACAACTTCTGGTTTGCTTCTCGACCCCGGAATCCCGCCTTCGATGATGACCGACAGGCCAGATCTGGCGATGGTTCTGATTTCCCCCGAGACAGGGCTCTGGGAAGCCAGAGTTGGCATCCTTGAAGCTGCAAACGTGGCCGTCAGGACCACAATACCACCGTCTGGTTTCCTAATCCAGGGGACGATAGAAGAACTAGAATCGGTATCCAGCCTACCATTCGTTGCAGCGACCCATTCAGTCCCTCTCGCACTAATCGTTGACGACAGACTCTGGTACGAGCAGTCAATCACAGAGGTTGAAGTGATAGGGTGGAAGGATTCGGAATTGGTCAGGCTCGACTCGCCCGGTGCCGGGCTAACTGGATCAGTAGCCAGATCCTCACAGGCCCATCTGGAGTCCGAGTGGTCCCCCTCCGTCGGAATCCATTTCGGGAACATCCACCCAAATTCCGTCCCCTCTCTGGCAATGAATCCAGAAGTAGCCTTCGTCTCCCCCGTTCCCGAGCTATCCATCTGGAACAACCTAGCTCGTTCACACATGGAAGCAAACTCCGTGGAGACCTTCTTCTTCACCGGTCTGAATGGAAGCGGACAGAGGGTCGCGGTTGCAGACACCGGCATCGACCACGACCACGGTGACTTCGGATCAAGGATAGTTCAGAGGATCGACGTTGCGAACGACGGCTCGACAGCGGACATGAACGACGGACATGGCACTCACGTTGCCTGCACGGTCCTGGGTTCGGGTACCCGCACCGCATCTTACGAGGGCATAGCACCCGAAGCCGAACTCTACATGCAGGCAATGGAGGATGATGACTCCGGCGCCCTGTCCGGCCCGGGGGTGTACTCGCTCCTGAACTCGGCTTACAGCTCGGGTGGAGCTAGAATCCACACAAACAGCTGGGGTAGCTGGAACGCAGGAGGCGACTACTCAACACAATCGGAGGATGCCGACGATCGCACCTCGACCTGGGACCAATACTGGTCCTACGACGGTATGACCGTACTATTCGCTGCTGGAAACGAGAGGGACGACGGAGTCTCTCCCCCAGGCACTGCGAAGAACGTGATCACCGTCGGCGCTCACGTAAACAGATACAGCAGCGATGCTGCCAACGAGATGTACTACTGGAGCAGCAGGGGACCCACCGATGACGGGAGGATCAAGCCAGACATAGTCGCGGCCGGGGACTACGTGAGGTCTTGCAAGGCCCAGGAAGCTTCCGAGGCACCAGACAACCTCAACGATGACTGGTACGTCGAGTACAGTGGCACATCGATGGCCACCCCAGCTGCAGCAGGGGCATCTGCCCTGGTCAGGGAGTACCTCATGGAGATAGCCGAGAGGCCCGAGCCACAAGGTGCTCTGGTGAAGGCGATGCTGATACTGGGTGCGGAGGACATGGGCACCAGAGACATCCCAAACAACGACGAGGGATGGGGGAGGATCAACCTGGTTAACACGCTCCTACCGGAAAGTGACGTAGGAATCTTCGTCGATGACCGTTCGAGGCTTTCTAGCGGGCAAGAGGCCTCATACAACTTCGATGTAACTCGTTCCGGCGAGCCCCTCAAGGTTGTCTTGGCATGGTCTGACTACCCAGGATCGACATTCTCGGCGACTCAGCTCAGGAACGACCTGAACCTCGAGGTCACCTCACCAGATGGGACTGTCACATACCTCGGCAACGACTTTGCAAATGGACGTTCCACAACTGGCGGGGAGAAGGACGACAAGAACAACGTGGAGGTCGTCCTTATCGACTCTGCAACCACCGGAATATGGAACGTCAAGGTCAAGGACTTCTCCCACGGGGGAAGCAGGACCTACCAGCCATTCGCTATAGCCGTCAGAGGGGTCAACGTGAACGACCTGACCCCTGACCCCTCCATCCCACCCGGCTCCTTCGAGATTTCCACCCCTATCCCACAGGTAGGGGAACCCACTAGCTTCTCCGTCTCAGTGGTAAACCAGGGATCCGGATCCTTCGCAGAGGTTTTCGTTTCGGCACACATCAACGGGGAACCGCTTGAGACGAAGTCATTGGGGATGTCACCGGGGGAAGAAGTTAGGTTGGAGTGGGATTGGACTCCCGAGTCATCAGACAAGGGCGACTCAGAGATCAGGATAGAGGTGGACCCAGGAGGCCAACTGGATGAGCTCTACGAGGACAACAATCTGCTAATTATCCCGATTGTCGTCAGTGCACCTGGGATCCAAGCCTCCACAGATTCCCCATGGAAGACACTCCAGGACGCATCGGACACCACCACGAGATGGGAGATATCTATGACTAACCTCGCGCTCTTCGACACTAACGCGAGCATAGAGGTGACAAAACCGGTCAGGCAGCTAGACGGAGTCGAGTTCGACTGGTACAAGAGCTTCGACCAGATCTACGTGGAGTTGGGTCCTGCCGAGTCAACCACGGTGAACCTCACGCTGGTCCACCCGTCCCCCCCCGATCCAGGGACATATTCAATGACAATCACCGCTACAGACGAGGACTTCGACGTCGAATCACAGTTGGAGATTTTCTTCGACGTTCCGGTACTAGCCCAACCAGAAGTAACCCTGCCTTCCGCTGAGATACAAGTTGACTCCCACGAGGTTACAAACACGTCAGTTGAGATACACAATCTCGGCAATGGGGCCCAGACGTATGACATAGAGATGTCCTCGCCAGCCGGATGGGACGTCGGCCTGCTGGAACTAGGGCCCTTCCAGGGCTCGCGCCAAGGGTCGACCGGCACCCTGTCCAAGGGAGGGTCGATAACTGCTGGAATAATGATCACCCCACCCGGCGTCCTCCTCACAGCCGGCTCAACATTCTACTCTCAGATGCTGGTGAAATCCCGAGTTAGTTCGGAGACCTGGTCATACCAGATCCCCATGGTGATCCAACCAAGCGACTCAATCGAGCTGACCCCTAGTTCGGGGGGGAGCGAAGGAGGCGTCCCGGCAGACTCTCTGCATGAGATAACCATGCAGATCTCAAACCAGGGGAACAGGGAAGTTGTAATGTCGCCAATCGAGAGGGAGCTCCCGGGTGGGTGGACCATCCAAGGCGGCCTCGGAGAGATCACGGTCCCAATGGGCTCCTCCGTCCAATGGTCGTTTTCAATCCAAGGCAACGGACTCGCAGCGAGTGGTTTGGTGGAGATCAGGTTCCTGATAGAGGACGGTGAGTTCTTCGATTGGAACACTAGTCTGGATGCAATCTCCGGAGCCGTCCCAGAGGTTTCATTCCACGAGGTTGTCTTCGTAGAGGGTACCAATATCAACTCGTCAACGAGCCCACTAGGGCTAGGGGCCCATCCGGTCAACACCGCATTTGACATGGGATGGAAAGTAGAGAATGCAGGCACCTCGATCTGGGAACCTGAGGTGTCACTGGAACTCCCAACGGACGATTGGGCCTCAAGCTGCACAGTCAACCCCATCAGGATCAGCCCGGGAGACTCTGCGATGGTTTGGTGCTCGATTACGATCCCATTGAGTCAGCAAGCCGGCTCTGAGCCAGAGGTATCCCTCATCATGGCAGCAGACGGGGTGGAAGTGAGGGAGACTCTGACCCTCTTGGTTGACACCGTCAAGGAGGTTGAGTGGGCCCTGATAAACTTCGGCGAGGCAAGGGAGGACACCCCAACTAACCTCTATCTCGAGCTCCACAACACAGGCAACGTCGCCATCTCCAACAGGATTGTCACAGAAGGGCCAGATGACTGGAACATCAGGATCGTAGATGGAATCCTGGTGACCCTTCAACCCGGAGAGGGGAGGTCCGTCCAGGTCGAGTTCACTCCGGACTCGGGATCCGACGGATCGCTCAAAGTAATGCTGTCCAACGCAGAGGATGTCTCTGGCCAGTCGATGACGTTGGAGATCGAAGTCCTCTCCGAGTCCTCGGGAGGAGGGTCCGGAACACTCCTCTATGCCATGGGGGCACTAGTGCTAGTGGCAATAGCGTCTATCTCAGCGGGTATGGCATACTCCAGGAACGGCGGCGACATCTCCTCCCTTATCAGAGGCAAGAAATCCTCTCCCAGCATCAGGAAGGAGAACACACAATCCCCACAGCCAGTAGAGCAGGAACCCATCGACGAGGAGCCAGTGGGAGGCGAAGAACCAGCAACCAGTGAGAAACAGGAATTACAGCGTTTCCCCGATTACCCGGGTTGGCTCTGGGACCCCTCTGGGGAGGAATGGGTAGCAGACCCCGAATTTGACCACGGCGACCAGTAGCCGCGAATATAGAGAACTCCCACAATCGTGATTATTGGCGCACCAAGAGCCCGAAGCCCTTAGAGGGGCGAATGACTCGGTCAATCGATGAGAAGGCCAGATTCTGCAGTCATTATCGCTGCACTACTCCTAGCCTCCTTCGTTTCTACCCCCGTGTTCGCGGCCGCCGACCTCGCCCTAAGCGCCAGTCCGACAAACTCCACCGCGACAACAGAAGACGCAGCCGAGTACGACATCACGGTAATGAACACCGGAGACGAGGATCTCACAGTCACCCTTAGCGCCTCCCAAGAGTCAGACTGCAATGGATTCACCTCCAACTTGGATTCCTCTGTGGTCTCGGTGGGGCAGGGTGAATCTGAGACAGTGACTCTCACAGTCAGCATCAACGACCAGGCATCAGGTGACTGTGTGACAACGGTCAATGCCAATGGGGTCGCCTCCAATCCTTCAGAAAACGCACAGGCCGACGTCGAGGTCACTACAACCGCCGAAGGAGGGGGGCAATACTCCGTCAAGCTGAACTACATCAATCCCAACAATGGTGCGATAAATTACGATGGGGAGGATGATGAGGTTGAGTGGACCGTAGACGTCGAGAACACAGGAGAGAACGATGCTACAGTACAACTTGCGATGTCTTCCAAGTCAGACTGCGACTCCGATGGCCTCGAGGCCTCCGTAGAACCCCAGCAGATGTCACTAAACTCAGGTGACAAGGACACCGCCACGGTCACAGTGAACCTACCCGATGGCAGCTCCACAGAATCCGGTGATCACTGCTTCGTGCTCGACGCCACTGTCTCCAATGACCCGAATCCAGCCGACCAAGCCAACGACAGCATAAACCTGAATCTCAAGATTCCAGAGGTGAAGACATGCGACTCCTCCCTACAGAACCCTTCTCACAACCTGGATCCAGGAGAATCGGCGACCAACTCATTCACACTCACTAACACTGGGAACACGGCTTGGACGGTAAGCGCATTCGCCACATCGGAAGGAACCGACGTGAGCGACTGGGTCGATTTCGAAACTCCGACAAGCAGGCTCCTTTCAGAGCCGGGTGGATCTCAGGACACGACCTCATTCGAATTCGAGATAACCCCCGATGACTCCGTTGAGCCCGGTTCGGTGGATGTCTACATCCAAGGGAGGGCCGGCAGCAACGTAGGCTGCGAATCCCTCCTCAGAGTCAATCTAGGACAAGTCCACGACGCCTCGCTATCCCTGTCAAATCCCTCGATCAGCAATGTCGACCCCGGCTCCACCGCGTCAACCTCGATGATGATCACAAACACCGGCAATGGCCAGGACAACTTCGCCATCGGTGTCAAGGACCTCATGCCCGGGTGGCAGGTCGAGCTCTCTGAGACATACGTTACCATAGACGGTAGGCACTGCACCTCCTCCTCGAACTGTGACAGGAAGAGCGTGCAATTGCAGATCACCGTACCAGCGAACGCCAAGGCCAACATCGAGTTCCCCATCACTATGTACGTCAACTCGCAGGGAATCACCCTAGACGAAGTGTCTGCAACGGTGACTGTCGCTGCAGTCCACGGCGGCAGCATCGACCTCCCATCGGACTCACAGACAGGCAGGTTCGGCCAATGGGTCTCCTTCCCCCTAGCACTCTCAAACACCGGAAATATCCAGGATAACTTCGCCCTTTCGTCCTGCGACCCAAACATCTCAGAGTCGTGCGAAGACACAAAGTGGGATTCGAGGTTCAAGGACAGCCAGGGCAACGAAATATCCCAGCTCACCGTCGAATCGGAGGAGACGATGCAGATTTCACTCGAGGTCCTAGTATCTGACAACATCAACAACAACTCCGAGTCGTTCGACGTGAGGATAGGAATCATCGGTACAAACATAATGATGTCAGAATCGCTCACAGTTACCGTCTCGAACTTCAACTACAGCATGTCAGTAGCATTCGAGAGCCCGGAAGAGGACCCATCGCTTATGCGATTCTCACTCCCACCAGGAGGCTCCTCATCACTCTCGTTCCTAATCACGAACACCGGCGACGGGGGTTCCGACGACGTCGTCATTGACGTCTCCGGGATGGACTCCTCCGTCCTGCGGACAATCAGCGCCGATGGACAGGTTCTGGATGGCGATCAGGCAACGGTCCCATCAGAGGGGCAGATCTCGGTAACGATAGACTTCGAGGTCCTCGACGTGGAAAGCGGAACCTCCGGGGTGATCAGGGTCTCTGTGACTTCGAAGAAGAATACCGGACAAACCCCCTCCTACGTGGACTTGGTCGTGGACATCCGCTCGATTCACGACCTGCAGATAAATATCGAGAGCAGCCAGAAGAAGGAGTCCTCCTACCCTGAGAATGCCGAGTTCACGATTTTCGTAACCAACCATGGGAACATAGAGGAGGAAGTGGAGGTACTGACCAGCGATTCCCTGAGGGGATGGACGGTGGATGTCATTGGGGACGAGTTCAAGCTCCAGCCTGGAAAGATGAAGGAAGTCACGGTAAGGGTCACACCCCCGAGCGAACTGATCGCCGATGACGAATACTCATTCACCGTCATAGTCCAACCAAAGGACATGCCCGTGGCAGGCGAGCCAATCGACCTCACAGTCGAGTCGAAGGTTCGCACTGGAGCGCTGTCCGGAGATGCCCAGAGGGCGATTGCGATGGGGATAATTCTGGTTGGTTCGATCGCCGTGGCATACCTCTTCATGAGGGTCCGAGCCGAGAATCGAATGATGTCCGACTCTTTGTACGTAGAACTCGACGACTGACAGTTCCGAGGCCTCCGTTCGGATACGCTTATGTCCGGAATTTTCGTGGGCAAGCACAACGGTCCCTACGGGACCGAGGGTGATGCCATGAGTACCGTAGCGGAGATGTACCTTCCAGTGGCGGTCATGACCATAGTTGGAATCGGGTTTCCAGTTGGCAGCTTCATCGCAACCCGCTTCCTCAGGCCAATCCAAAAGGGCTCCGACCCCAGCAAGACGAGATCGCTCCTTCTCCCGGGTTATGAGACTGATCACAGCCTCTACATTCGCAGAGACTCGACGTACGAGTGCGGCTCCGACCCAATAGGTGATGCAGACATCAACTTCCACTTCCAGTACTACTGGTACGCCATAGTCTTCCTAGTGTTCGACATCGCATTCATGTTCCTGGCCTTTGGAGGGGTGATGGCCATCCAGAAGGGCAGTGGCCAACTCCCCGACGAGGGGTCGATAATCAGCGCCCTGCTGACGATGACGATCTTCATCATACTCATGGGACTGGGTGTTTGGCACGTCTTCCGCAAGAGAGGAAGGATATACATCTGAGTGATATTATGGACGGGGACGGACAGAACTACTCGGTTTTCAACAGCAGAATGCTGGTGGACACCGTCGGCGACATTACAGACGAGGCCCTGAAGGCAAGCAGGATCAAGGACGTGATCGGAGTCCTAGTTGGACGGGTCTTCAATTGGAGTCAGAGGAAGTCTCTCTTCCCCCTCCACCTGGGAATCAAGTGCTGTGCGCTCGAGATGGCAGCAGCGGGTGCAAGCAGGTTCGATGCCGAGCGATTCGGGGTCTTCTTCAGATCAAGCCCAAGGCAGTGTGACGTTCTTCTGGTGAATGGTCCAATCAGCAAGAAGTTCGCCGACCCTATCGTCAGGCTTTGGGAGCAGATGCCAGAGCCGAAGTGGTGCATAGCGATGGGGGAGTGCGCCATCTCAGGCGGCCCATACTTCCAGTCCTACAATATCCTCGAGGGCGTTGACACGATAATCCCGGTCGACGTATACATCCCCGGCTGCCCACCCCGCCCAGAGGCGCTAATCGATGGGTTCGACAAGCTCCGTCAGAAGATAATCCGAATCGGAGCCGTCCCTGACGATGCTGCCCCGGAATCAAACAACCCGATCATCATTGGAGACGTCTAGGGAGGGTTCGAAGTGGGAAAGGTCGTTTCAACATCCATCCAGAAGTCAGCCGCCGAGGAAATGGCCTCAGCACTATCATCGATGGAAGGGGTCGATGCAGAGGTATCGGAGAGGAAGAGTGGTACGAGCCCACGAAACGTGGTTTCCATCGACTGCTCTAGCGAGAACTGGCGCGCTCTGGCCGAATGCATGAGGGTTGAGCACGATGTCGACTACTGCTCCATGATCACAGGAATCCATTGGCCGGAGGGATCCCCCGACAAGAACTGGGAGGTAGTATACCACTTCATGAGGATGGGCATAACAGATCCCCCGGTGATCGAGGGAATGGTACAACCGATAGTCAAAGACCCAACTACACTCGAGGGGAAGGAAGTCCCCTTGGAGATAGAAGTGCGAATCGCCATCCCCGAAACAAGAGACCCCAAGGTGGCATCCGTCCAGGACATCTGGGTCGGAGCTGACTGGAACGAGAAGGAGACATGGGACCTAGTGGGAATAGACTTCGAGGGCCATGTGGGGATGCGCAGGGTTCTACAGCCCCACGAAACCCCCGTGGGATTCCACCCCCTCCAGAAGCAGCACAAGCTTCGATACCACGACTTCGAGGAGATGTACGACGACGCTCAAGGGTTCCTGAGGAAGCCCTCGGATGCTGGTAAGATCAAGTGAGGTGACAATAATGGCAGAAATGTGGATTTCGATGGGCCCGCAGCACCCTATGACCCATGGACTATGGACACTCAAGATCAAGGTTGACGGTGAGACCGTTGTCGACACCGAACCCGACCTGGGGTACATCCACAGGGGTGTAGAGAAAATCTGCGAGGCCAGGGACTTCACCCAGATAACCACCTACTGCGACAGGCTTTGCTACGCCAGCGCGAATACGTGGTCCCACTCCTACATCTACGCAGTGGAGGACCTGCTCGAGGTAGAGGTCCCAGAGAGGGCCGAGTACATCCGACTGATCGCAGTCGAATTGCAGAGGATAGCTTCTCACCTGATGTGGCTCGGAGCCTATGGCCCCGACATCGGAAACCTATCTGTGATGGTGTGGTGCCTAAGGGAGAGGGAGATGATGATGGACCTACTCCAGGAGCTAGGTGGCTCTAGGATGCACTACAACTTCCCCAGGGTCGGGGGCGTGAAGAGGGACCTCCCCCATGGCTTCGCACAGAGGGCCAGGGCAAAGGTCAGCCTGTTCCTGAACAGGATCCAGGAGTACGAGGCCCTGTTCGACGAGAGCACAATTTTCCTAATCAGGACCCAGGGCGTCGGATACTCCAAGCCCGAGGAGATGGTCAACCACGGAGTCACTGGCCCCAACCTGAGGGCAGGGGGAGTGAACTACGACATCAGAACCGCACACCCCTATTCCGTGTACAGCGAGCTGGATTGGGAACCCCCAGTAGAGAGGCCATCCATCAAGGGAGCTGACTGCTATGACAGATACAGAATACGCGTCGAGGAAATGAGAGTCAGCGCCTTGATGGTTCTGGAGGCCCTTGACAAGATCCCCCGCGGAGCCGACACATACCACGAGCCTGGCGATCCAGCCATACTGGCCAAGGCCCCTAGCAGGGCCCCAGAGGGAACCACCGGTTCTCACCACTTCGAGGACAGCCGGGGCGAGTCGATGTTCTACCTAGCCGGTGGGGGAGAGGGCAGAGGGAAGATGCCATACCGGGCGTCTATCCGCTCTCCCATGTTCATCACGATCCCTTACGCATCCAAGTGCATGGTCGGCTACAAGGTCGCCGACATCCCAGCGATTATGGGTTCATTCGACCCATGCATAGGGGAGACGGACAGGTGAGATGATGGCTACTGGAGACTGGTTGGACCTAAGGGGCTGGGTAGAAGGACTGGTCGGATGGTCAATGGACAACGTCCATGATGCGCTTCCCTCGAATGACCTGGACCTCACATTGACCATCTCCCTTCCCAAGGGGATATGGCCTGAGGACATCTTGCTTGGCAGGGTTGTCAACCTGCAGGATGGGTTCGCCGACATGCAACCGGCACTAGAGGGACTGTTCTCCGCCACGATGATTTGCACGGTGGTATTCACTACTATGATGCTGACAATGCTCCCGATACCATACATCGAGAGGAAGTTCATCGGTCGACTGATGGACAGACTAGGTGCCACTACCACTCTCAGGAGCCTCTGGATCGGAGAGAGCGGGGTGACAGCGGGAGAGTGGTGGAACCAGCTACCTTTCGGAATGGGGGCCCCTATAGGATGGCTGAACAAGACCCTGAACTCGATATGGGGTAACGACCACAAGCTGGAAGCAGTCTCCAGGGTGAACAACAGGGGTTACCACGGATACTGGTTCCTGCTACCAGGATTCTTCCAGGCCTTCGCAGACTTCACCAAGTTCGCAGGAAAGGAACACATAGTCCCCAAGGAAGCCGACAGGCCGGTCTACGAGATCGCACCCGTGCTCATCATCTCAACCACGGTACTCGTTTTCGCATTCGTACCGTTCGGACCCCACTTCTACGTCTCAAGCCCAGAGCTCTCCGTCGTATTCATGATGGCGATCTTTGGTGTAGCCCCTCTGGGGGTATTCTTCGCCGGGTGGTCCTCCAACAACAAGTACACCCTCATCGGGGGGATGAGATCGGCTGCCCAACTCACCGCCTACGAGATCCCACTCCTAATCACCGTACTCGGAGTCTGCGTCATCAGCGGCTCGTTCAACGTGATCGAGATAG
>CAYFGC010000032.1:0-13975 GCA_964342625.1 uncultured Candidatus Poseidoniales archaeon
AAGTTGGGTGCAGAGTACCTCTCAGGGAAGGGCTGTTGATTTATCCCAGCATGGATTAGAACCCACAGGAAACGTACATTGGAACATAGATTCCGAAGGACTCCATACTCAAGCAGTAGAACTCGGTGAGGCAAAACTCACTTCAGACTCGGTACTACTTGCAGTCACCGGCGAGCGGACTGGCCGTTCACCAAATGATCGATTCATCGTGGATGAGGCAGGAATGGCAGAGGATGTTTGGTGGGGGGAAGTGAACAGGCCCACTGCGCCAGCTGTTTTTGAGAGGCTCCTGGTCAAGACTCGAACTCATCTAAACCATGCAGAGAACTTGTTTGTCAAAGATGCCTTCTGTGGGGCCGACCCAGAGTTCAGGATGCCAGTTAGACTGGTCACGGAGAAGGCATGGCATGCCGCCTTCATGCACAACATGTTCGTACGAGCCTCGGAGGATGAGATGGCCACCCATGTTCCAGAGTTCACCATCCTGCATGCTCCGGAGTTGAAATCCAGCATGAGCGATGGAGTCAACTCAGATGTCTTCGTCATCATCGCTCTAGACAGGGGCCTTGTGATAATCGGCGGAACCCATTATGCTGGGGAGATTAAGAAGGCTATTTTCACGATAATGAACCACATTCTCCCTACCAAGGGGCTTCTACCAATGCACTGTTCAGCCAATACGGATGGGGAAGAATCAGCACTTTTCTTCGGCCTTTCTGGAACAGGAAAGACGACGTTGTCGGCCGACCCCAATCGAGCCTTGGTAGGAGATGATGAGCATGGGTGGTCGGACAAGGGAGTCTTCAACTTCGAAGGCGGATGTTATGCCAAGCTAATCAGACTATCCGAAGAGGACGAGCCTGCGATCTTCGCCACCACAAAGATGCGTGGATCAATTCTCGAAAATGTGGTTCTGAATGCTGATGGAACTCCGGACTTCGACAACGGTTCACTCACTCAGAATACACGAGGATCATACCCAATCGAGTTCATACAGAATCGAACTCCAGATTCGATGGCAGGGAACCCGAAAAACGTGGTCTTCCTCACTTGTGATGCCTTTGGAGTGCTACCACCCCTTTCCAAACTAAGCCCAGAGCAGGCTGCATACCACTTCATGTCAGGCTACACTGCCAAGGTCGCTGGAACAGAGATGGGAGTTACAGAACCCCAAGCAACGTTCTCAACCTGCTTCGGGGCTCCATTCATGCCAAGACACCCAAGCACGTATGCCGATTTGCTTTCGAAAAAGATTAGAGAAAACAATGCCAAGTGCTGGTTGATTAATACTGGCTGGATTGCAGGAGGAGCAGATGCTAGTAGCCGAATCAAGATTAGTTGGACCAGGAATCTACTCAATGCTGCCATCAATGGAGACTTGGCAGATGTTGTCTTCGTCAAAGATGAGAGGTTCGGTTTCGAAATCCCCACAACCTGTGAGGGGGTTCCTGACAGGATCCTTCAACCCAGGGGAACTTGGGACGATGGGAAGAGGTACGACAATGTTGCCAATCTACTGGCTCAGATGTTCATCGAGAACTTTGAGCAATACGCTGAGGGCTGCACTGAGGAAGTAATCAGCGCCGGACCGAAACCAGTCTAGTCAATCAGCCTCTGCTTGGCCGCTCTCTGCGCATCTACAGAGCATATTGCAGCCATGTGAACCACGTCTCTGGCACTGTCCCTACGCTGAAGCACGTGAGCGGGCCTGGAAAGACCCTCCAATATTGGACCAGTCATCTCTGCTCCGGCAACCCTCTGCAGAAGCTTGTATGCTATATTTGCCGATGCAAGATTTGGACAAATTAGAACATTAGCCGGCCCATCGAACGACATGAACGGGTAGTCTTGCTGAATCTCGGGAACTAGAGCTGTATCTGCTTGCATCGGACCATCAATAACCAGATCGGGCTCAATCTCCCTCACTATCTCTATCGCCTCTTCAATCCGGTCAGTCCTCATTTCAGCGGAAGTCCCGAAATTCGAGAATGAAAGCATGGCCACCTTCGGCTTGACTCCAAACCTCTTAGCCACCTTAGCAGTCTGAATCGCAATCTCCGCAAGAGTTCTCGAATCAGGATAGATGTTGATTGTTGCATCTCCGATAAACATCAACTGTCCATTAACGGTCATCATGTACATGCCCACGATTCTGTGTGAGTTCGGGTCCGGTCCAATTACTTGCAAACATGGTTTGACGATGTCTGGGTACTGATGGGAAACACCGCCTAGATAACCATCAGCATCGCCCATTCTGACCATCATCGGTGCAAAGAAAGTCGTTGATTTCAGTTCTCTTACAGCATCCTCCTTGGTCATCCCTCTTCTCCCACGTAGTTCATGCAATTCGTCTGCATACTCCTCACGTCTCCTTGAGTCATACCTCACATCAATGATTTCGCAATCGAACTCTAGACCCAATTCTTCCTTCACAGCCTCTATCCTCTTTTTCTGTCCGAGAAGAATCGGAACGCAAATCTTCTCAGAAATGCACTGGGAAGCTGCCTTTACAATCGTGGGGTCCTCACCTTCACAGAAAACAATCCTCTTCAAATCCCTCTTGGCTTGGTTGATCACTCTCCTCATTATTGATCTTGTAAGCCCTAGACGGGACTCCAACTTCTCCCTGTAGGCGTTAATTTCGAAATCCCTCTTGGATACTCGCGCTACTCCTTCATTCACGGCCGCTTCAGCCACAGCACTGGCCTCCCAGATCAGAACCCTGGCATCGAACGGCTTTGGTATCAAGTACTCAGGACCGAATGACATCTGCTCCCCCCCATATGCGGATGCCACATCATCAGGAACTGGTTCCTTTGCCAGTTGAGCTATTGCCTTTGTAGCAGCCATCTTCATCCCTTCGGTAATTTCGCTGGCCCTCACATCTAGTGCCCCGCGGAAGATGTATGGGAAACCAAGAACGTTGTTTATCTGGTTGGGATAATCAGATCTTCCTGTCGCCACTATTGCATCTTCTCGAACGCTAGAAACTTGCTCTGGAGTAATCTCTGGATCTGGATTTGCAAGGGCAAAAATGAGAGGTCTTTCTGCCATCTTCTCCACCATTTCTGGAGAAACCAATCCTCCCTTGGATAGTCCCAAGAACACATCAGCACCCTTCAGAGCATCTTCGACTCCCCCTTCGTCGATATCTCTAGCGAACTCGGATTTGTATTCGTTCAACTCCCCATTTTCCATCCTCTTGGAGGTCATTATCCCCTTCGAATCAAGCATGATTAGATTCTCGAGTTTCACACCGAGTCTGACGTAATGCTTGGCACACGAGATTGCAGAAGCTCCCGCCCCAAGGATTACGACTTTCACATCGCCTATTTGCTTGTTGACAACTTCTAGCCCATTTAGAAGAGCAGCCCCTGAAATGATTGCAGTGCCATGCTGGTCGTCATGCATTACTGGAATATCCAACTCTTCCACCAGTCTCCTCTCAATCTCGAAGCATTCAGGGGCTCTGATGTCCTCGAGATTTATCCCTCCAAAAGTCGGTGCAATAGCCTTGACCGCCTCCACGAACTCATCAACGTCTGTCCTATCTACTTCGATATCGAATACGTCTATGTCTGCGAACGCCTTGAACAGAAGCCCCTTCCCCTCCATCACAGGCTTGCTTGCGAGAGCTCCGATGTCCCCTAGGCCCAACACTGCAGTTCCGTTGCTAATTACTGCGACTAGGTTGCCTTTGGAAGTATATCGGTATGCATCATCGGGGTTATCCCTTATCTCCTCACAGGGGTACGCTACTCCGGGTGAGTAGGCCAGAGAGAGGTCCCTTTGAGTACCATGAGGCTTGGTCGGTACCACGGTCACCTTTCCTGGTGGATCCGAAGAGTGGTAATTCAACGCATCCTCGCGCAGTTGCTTGTTGCTCAACGTGTCACCTCGATGCTGCCGGACCGACCATCTCCTTTGATGCTATCCTATTGCTAATTGTAGGATTATCGGCCTATATGGACGTGTTTCCCATTCTTTCCTCCCTTTCATTGGCTAATGCTGTGAGCAAGTAATGGACGACTACCCCTACCCTTCATAAATTGCACATTGAGGGACTTCCTTCGTTCCATGTGCGCTAGTGATACTTCTCCTACTGGCAGAGTCAAGGCAATCGCTCTTGTCGCGCTGATGATTTTGCTCCCGTGGGGCACTAATCTGCCTCCCTCACCTGACTCCCAATCACTCTCAGATGATTTCGATTTAAGAGAACAGTCATCCGGAAAGTCTTGGGGAGTGAACGGCAGTAATGAAACAGGCTGGCTAGTCTTGGAGGCTACTGGTGCAGACGCTGCCAATGGTACACCCGCATTGGCCGACCTTTTCCTGGATTTCGCGCCCGGAGCGGTCATTGACAACCTCACTCTAGAGATTTCCGTCAACGGAAGCGATGGGTATTGGGTAAATCAACCTCAGATCGCAGTAATGGATACCCAGACTAGTGTACTTGACTGGAGCGGAAGAGGAGATCTGGGGAGGCAAAACAACTTCGCAGACAACCCTCCGAGCCTAGTGGGCGGAATCTTGGACGCGTCATTGAAGCCAAACACGATTAGTGACGCTTCATGGCAGATTCCCACAGGAATCGAGATCACCGATCTGGTAATGGAGGCTCTCCGTCCCGTCGATCCAAAACTATCGTTCAGCCCTCTAGAGGTGTCTATTCATGGTAGTGCATACAACCCAATCGATGGTAGGATGCATATCCTCGTCGATGACGACCTCCTGCAGTTGGATGACAACGCAAACAAACGCATTATCGATATCTCCCCTGGCATTGGAGGGCGTTCAATTGTCTCAGATCCCAATAGAGGCCTGCTCTACATAGGAGACTACAATGGAAACGTCACCGCCATGGGTCTTTCTGACTCCGAGCCATTGGTGGATTTCCCAGTAGAAACTAACTCCTCTCTCTCAGACCCAATCCTAACGATGGGAGTGGACGTTTTCGGAGTCCTCTGGGCTGTCTCCGAGTGCAATATGCACTACCTAATGCCATCAAAGGGGGCCCTTTGGAAGACATTGGAGTTCTGCACATCCTCCGAGATCGAGACACCCATTAGTATGTACATCGAAGATAGGGAAATTTTCCTAGCAACCGAGAATAATGGTGTTCGTGTAATCGAATACAATGTATCGGGCTCAGACCCCACGTCCCTTGAAGTTGAAAGGAACATAGTATGGGACGATTCAACCTACCTCTCCGGGAACTCAATAGCAGACGTCGCTGTTTCGGACGACATCCTATACATTGCAACTTCTGACTCTGGAATAGACAGGTTCGACCTTTCTTCAAACTCCTGGATGCCTTCTTGGACATCTTCTAATTGGCTTTCCTCAGACAATTTAGTCGGCCTAGCAGCCGCCCCCGGATGGCTCTATGTCCTAGGGGAGGAGCAAATACAACCCTACGACACAGATGCACTGTTATTCAGTTCAGAAATTCAATTGGAAAGCTTGGGGTTAGACTTCGCTTCAAGCATCATTGCTTGGCCTGGTGGCCTACCAAGGGCTCCTTCAGAGTCAATGGCAATAATCGGGGACTCATCCGGTACATTCGGACGGATTCTTGAAGACAATCCGGACGGTTCCTTCCACCTTGTTAGCAGCCCTTCAATAGAAGACGCCGAGGTCATTGCGATAATTGACGACGGAGAAGCCGGGGAGTTCTGGATAGCCTCTGGCAGCATTATCGACATCATGGACAAGGAGGACAACCTATGGAGGGATCCAATCGATATCGGAGACTGGTTCACTTCAGGACTAGAACCCGGCGATATCACATCAATTGAACAGGATGAGGACGGTTGGGTCTGGGTTGGCACCACAAACAGTGGCGTCCACAGGATGAGCAATGTTGATGGCTCATACTTTGAAACAATCCAGGGACTGAACTCCAATTCGATTACCAGCATGGCATATGACTCTAATACAGAAACCCTAGTCATCGGGCATCCGGAATCCGGAATCTCACTCTACTCGACGGATTCCAACAACGTAATCGAGACTTACTCCGAGTCGGAAGGATTGGACTCAGACATGACTCGAGATATCGCAACCAGATTCGGAATAGCGTACATCGCCACCGAGGAGGCGGGTGTGATGAGGATAGATCTCAGCACTCCTGCAATCATAGGCTCATGGCAGTCGCTCGGTGTAGACAACCTAGACTCAACCCCCGTTGCAGTTGACGGGGAGGTCATCTATCTCGGCCTCCCAGGTCTGGGAGTTCTCCTCATTGACAGACTGACGAGCGATATCCTCGATCTTTGGACCCCCGACGATCCAAACGGCATCCCAGACGAGGACGTCAACACACTCTCCCTGGACTTCTACGGAGGTTTACTGATTGGCTCGGAGGTGCAGAACTCCGGAGCAAATGCGAATGGCGGACTTGCCCGATGGGATGGCTCAACGTGGGACCTGCTCCCAACAAGCATTCCCGGTTGGAACAACGATCCCTTCGAGTTCTATGACGTCTCCAGCGATGCCAATGGCGTCTATGCTGGTACAAATAGGGGGGCATGCATGTGGAACTGGCCCGATCCCAGCAACCCTCAATCTCAATTCACCCTGGAGGACTGCTGGACATCAGGAGGCGGTGGCGGAGGAGGGGGGCAAGGCGATGGAATGCCTTCCAGATTCGTGATTTCCGTGGAACCAATCGGCTCGAATCTCCTCTACGCTGGGACGACCGAGGGTGCAGCTGTGATCAATACGTCAAATGGAACCGTCGTGGAGGTCTGGACAGCAGGAGACGACACAGAGAGGGCACGCGTAGTCAAATTCAGCGAGACACTCTACCTCGGATTTGAGAACATAGGAATCGCCCGATTCAACCTAACGTCTGGGTCTTGGCTTACTCCATGGGACGGTTCTCAGGGAATTCTGGGAGACGACGATGTAACCGTCATGATAGAGGGAAGGGAAGAGGGAACAATGTGGGCTGGTGGAGATTTCGGACTCATCCTGATTGATTTGGTAAACGAAACGACTCTGATTCAATGGGACCGAGGCGTCAACCAAGACGGCCCCACGCTCCCAAACTACTCCCCAGCGGAGATTCTAATTGTTGAAGGGGTCATGTATTACTCTCCTCAACGAGGTAACCCATGGAACTCCAGGGACGAGGTTACTAGAATCAACCTTGACAACAACTCGTCGCTACAAACAATCGATGCTGGAGAACGTCTGGGGTTCAACGGAGTCATTCACGGGATGAACCAAATCGGAGATGAGGTTTGGATAAGTGTCGTAGAGACATCCGGCTGGGGCGGTTCGGGTGACCCAGGAACGATTCTCAGATGGAACACAACATCGGACAGTTGGGAGGATGATCTCCAGACAATCGGAGATGTTGGCAGGGTCAACGCCCAATACCTGGGGGACTGCTTCCCGCTAAACACCTCATGCGAGATGTGGGTGGCATACGGCGACAATATCCTCAGACGATTTTCAGTCTCAAACATGACTCTACTGGATCAATGGAACGATGTCGACGGAAGGATAAGAGGAATGGTCGAGTACCAGGGTGAGTACCTCTTCGCCAGCATGAATGGAATACTCCGCTGGAACCCATCAAACGAGACATGGCAATCGTCGTGGCTACCCGGAGACGGGCTCCCTTCCGACTCGGAGCTAGACTTCTATTCCCTGAAAGTTGTTGGAGACGACCTCTGGGCTGCATCTGGTTATGGAAATGATGGCCATGTGATGCGTTTATCGGGGAATAACAGCAACTGGACCATTTGGGACGTTGATACAAGCGATATCCCCGATGGATATGGAGCGGACATATTGCTATGCCACGATATCGTCCACGTGGCTATAGGATTCAGTGCATGGCAGTGGTGGGCAGTGGGCGGGGGCATAGCTCGATTCGACCTAGGTGATCATGACGGTGATGGAATAACAGAGGAGTGGATTACGCCCATCACTAACGACAACTCAAACATGGCAGACAAGGATGCCAGAGCACTAGCATGCGACGAAGAGAACGACATAATGTACGTGGGCTTCGATACTGACAATGTGGGAATAGATCGCTTCGACTATTCCACTAACAACTTCCTTGACACGCTCACCCCAGACATGGGAGTTTCCGAGAACCCGGTCTTCCCAGGTGGAATGCTTTACGACGAAGACCTCCTACTTGTCTCGCATTATGACGGAAACGGGGGCATCACTCGGGTAATCACCTCGGGCTCATCTGCAACATCTGGGCAGGTGATTGGCCTTGGCATGGACTCTTGCTCAATAGTCAGGGCACCTACTAACTCTAGGTCCTACGCAATTGGAAGGTCGGGTGACCTCTCTGGAATCAACAGGGTGGACAGACTTGACAACACAGGCCTAATCGAGGGAGGATTCGACGAGTTGGTCGGTCTGCCCTCAGGAGTCGTCCACGAGATGATTTCCAACGAGACTCACGTTTGGGTAACTGTTGGCTCATCTGAGTACTCATACCTTGCATCCACCGTACTACAGGGAGAGCTGCTGGACAATGGTTCGGTGAATTGGCAATATGGCTTCGATGCCCTCTCCGAGTCCATCAACGAGATTATGTTGGTGGAACAGGAGATTTGGGCCACGACCGTTGGAAACGGCCTATTCTCATTCAACCTCAGCCAGAGAGCCGTCCAGCAGACCCCTCCCGCTTTGCACAACCAGATGGACGGTCTAATCCATGATGGGGACAACTTGTTCATAGGGCTAATGGGCTGGTCTGGGAGCTCTGCCGGGTTCCAGACATTCGACCCAGAGACCCGATCTTGGGGTCAAGGCAGCCTGTTGGCAGGCCTCCCCAGCAACATAGTCACGGACTTCGTAGAATACGGAGAGCACATCCTCGTCTCAACCCACGGAGGGATAGGACTCTGGAATCTCACAAAATACGACTGGGATGATCCAATTACTACGGTTGATGGGCTCCCTACACCAATCTCCAACCACCTATTCGTGCCACCAGCACCAATTATTGGCAATGGCACTGTTCTAGTGGGAGGCCCAACGGGATTGGTCGTCCTAGACCAGAACCTCGGAATCGTCGGGACGATAGGGAGGGACGAAGGATTGGTCGGCGACTTTGTTTCAGGCATAGTGTATGCTGACTCGGTCTCCAGGACTTTCAATGATTCATCCACCGGTTCAACGATTACCCTGCATCACGACTCAGCTATTTTCATCTCGCATAACGGCCAAGGAGTGACAAGGCCCGGGGTCGCTGCATGGGACGTCTCTACAGACAGCTACAATGGAACGTACAACATCGACATGATTCCCAGTAACGACGTCAGTTCCGTCGAAACAGATCTTTGGGGCGTCCACATAGCAACCTCGAATCAGCCTCTAGTGCACTGGAATGGAACTTCCATGGCAATGGAGGCCGGCCAAGGGGCAATTGACTTACAGGCTTGGCCCATCATAGACCTAGCTTCCGATGGAACCCACCTTGCTGCCATTTCAGCGAGCAAGATAAGCGTCGTCAGGGCAACTGGAGACCATGATGTCGTCACGATAGGAGAGATGCCGGGTGCTTTGGCTGCTGATGCCGATGCATGGATGGGACTAGCTGTACTGGGGGAAGACGGACTACACATCTACAAGCCGATGGAGACCCTCAGGGAGGTCCCGAGGGAGAACCAGAGGAGGGCGTACCCGCTAAACGCAATTTTCGCAGACAGAACACTCGACATCACCGATACCACCAGACCAGGGATGTCAACCACATTGGTATCACACGAATCTCCGATATCGATCCCTATCGACCAAAACCAGGCAAACTCATCAGACTTGCTTCTTTATCCCGGCTCACTTACATTCTCTTCCCCTTCGAAGGGGTCGTGGGTATGGGCCAAGTCGACCCACCTAAATTACACAGGGAGTTGGGATCTAGCAGCACTTGATCACAGAATTGAGGAGTCTTTCCAGACTGCTATTTTCAACACCCAACCAGGATCCCTTTCTTCGACAGTGCATCTCCAAATGCAATCACCACAGGATGGGAGAATCAAGATTCGAGTCTCCTATGACTGGGAGAGACTAGAGGCCCCTACGGTGATGACGAGCCTATATGACCGTCCCAACGACGGCGGTGGAGTACTCCATGCATCTTGGTTACCAGCCCAGGATTCGGCTTGGTCAGCCTACAGGGTCTACCTGTGGGATTCTACGGACAACCCGCAGTGGACCCCATCCAAGGAGGACCTCTCCGACCTACCTTCTTTCCAGAGAGTCCCCTATTGGTCCCAGACCACAGCAGTCTTCACCACTGGAAACAGCAATGGTTCCGAGGTTCAACTCTCAGACCAGAGGCAATACAGAGCTGCAGTAGCTATTGAGTATCCCGACGGTAGCCTTGGGGACCCAATTTCATGGGAAGGGAACGCAACCCCAACAGACGAGACCCCCTCGCCCCCGGAATGGCTAGACGTACAGCCAGTCTCTGGCGGAACTCCCGGGACGGTTTCAGCGGAGTGGTCTGCCTGTCAGGAACTAGACCCACAGTTTACTCGAATTTGGGCAGTTCAGCAGGAGATTTCCAATGCCCTGGCCCTCTCTAACCCAATCGACTTCGCCTTCGCAGCAGGCAATTCCTCCGTTCTAGAACTAGATGGCAACGTCCCCTACTGGTTCGCAATCGTCTGCGTGGACGAAGCAGGACAATTTGATCCTGCAAATGCCACAGTGGTGGGACCAGTAGTCACAGCAGGAGGACTCAATGACGGCATAGCCCCCTCGCCCATTACTGGAACCACCGCCAGTGACGCCCCCAACGACGAGGGAGGCAGGATTATCGTTACCTGGAATCCTAACCAAGAGGAGGACTGCTCATTCCACGTCATCTACATTCTACCCGCCTCGGGGTGGACGGCTCCTACATCGGTAGATGGCTGGCCTGTCGGACAGTTCGTAACCGACTGCACTACCGACGAGGTCGTCATCGACTCAATTGGCAACTCAACACTCGAAAACGACGTGGTATACTGGATAGGGGTGGTGGCTGTAGACGACTGGGGCAATCAGAACGTCGACGATGTACTAGTGGTCGAGACTGCCAGTTACTCGGAGCTCGACTCCACTGAATTCACCCCACCAGAAATGGTCTCGGGACTCCAGGCATGGGATCATCCCGATGATGACGGCACAGCAATCGACGTAAGTTGGGATAGGACAGTGGCAGAAGACTTCAGCCACTACACAGTTTGGGCGTCAGACTTCCCTCTGAACGACTTGACCGAAGTCAGCCCCGCCTGCGAATCAAGCAGCGCTTGCAACCCCGTAACCATTGACCAGAGACAGATTGGCAACTCCCCACGTCTCGAGATAACCCTGACTTCGGCACTGTACGGCACAGAGGCCGATGCACTTTCGACATCTGGCATATCGCCTGACGTCCCCCTCTACGTCACCGTCACGATCCACGACTTAGCGGGGAACGTGATCCTCTCGGACTTGAGCGACAACATGGCTCTAGTCACACCCATAGACAACAGGGGGGACCAGTTCCCCCCAGAGAGGGTCCCCGCACCTACTCTGGTTGACAGGGCCCCTGACTCTGGCGATGGGGTCTTCGCCTCATTCCCACCGAGTTCCGCGCCCGACATCGCAGAGTATCGAGTCTTCGCAGTAGCCGGAGCACCCTTCGACAGCGCCGATGGACTCGAACCAGTATTGGTTTTGGACCGGACAGAGGGCGGCCAGTTCCTCCTGGAGGAACTTTCCAACGGGGAGAGCATTCAGCCCGACATTCCAATGTGGGTCGCGGTGGTTTCAGTAGATACCTCCGGGAACGCGTGGCTAGATGGACTCGAGACCTCAATGATCAGTCCAGTAGATGAGAACTCTCAAGACCCCGGAATTCACCTTCCAGAGGTTTCTGAGATAATGGCCTACTGGGATGCCACAGGATCGAGAATCGAGGTAATCTGGGCTGACTCGGAAGACCCGCAGGTGGAATCGTATACTGTTTTCGCTAGTACGATGCAGTTCTCCGACACCAGGGATGCCATAATCGTCACTTCCTCTCCCATATCCAACGCTTCCTTCGACTCCATCGGCCCGACACCAGTAAGCTCCTCGACACCATACTGGTTGGCAGTCGTTGCCTTCGATGGGGAAGTCCACAGACTCTCAGTTGATTCGATTCGGGTCTATCCGCTATCAGAGCTCACTCCAGGAGGATCATCCGACGGCCCAGGGGCAGGGGGCGAGTCATGGTTCGACCAGCTTGTTGATGGGGACCTAAACACAGTCATAATCATGGTTTCAGCTATCATGGTAATCCTCGGTGCTGCAATGATAATCAGACCTAGGGAGAAAACCGCTCCACAGCCATGGGAGATGGGTACTCAAGAGGTCGAAATGGAGGAGGAGATGACCAGGGAGGCAATGGGCATTTCCGAAGAGGAAGAAATAGCCTCCAGCTCTATCCTAAGACCACAGGGGGGAGAGGAGTTTCCAGAGGAGGATATGTCTGAGAACCCGATTGCTGAGGCCCCTGAGGAGTGGCAAGGGCCCGATGTGTCTGTGGGGGAAATCCTCGAATCTGAGACCGAGGAGATCAGCCTCGAGGGTCTGAATGATCTAGCCGACGGACTCGAAGAGGAAGAGTCAGAGGACATCGATGTGTCATTCCTGGACGAAGTACTTGATGACGATTGACACAGTGCCGATGACCGTAGCCTTGAAGGACATCACTCCTCTGGTCGGAACGAGAATCATGCCAGTATGCAGGATTTGCAAGCAGAACTATCCCCAGGCCCAATTCATCACCGGGAACGGGCCAAGATACCAGGTCTGCTCCCGTTGTGGGGTAGAGAATGGTCTATCCGATCCCGATGATACACCTCAGTTCTACTCCGACGAGATTCTCAATGCCCGCCTCTCTCTTTACACCAGGAGGCACCTTCCATGGGTATCCGTCCTAATAGGATGGTTCCTGTTCCTCTCAATCGGCCGAGGAATAGAGCTCTGGTCTGTCCTCTTCTTCGGTGTTCTCGCGGTTTCTTCCCTCATCGTCCCAGTTCTACACTTCATGGGCGCCACTAGATTTCAGGCCGAGCTTTCGAGAATAACCCCTTGAAACTAGCACAGGAACCCTTGAAATACGTAATATGCCTCTCCGAGGCCAGAGGGAACAGAGGGTTCCCTGAGAAAGCCAGTGAGATTGGATGATTAGAAAAGGAGGAGTCAGAACAGAAAACGAGAGTTCGGAAAAACCAGAAATGACGCTCAGTGCAGCGTTATTGCGGTATTCGGACACGTGTCCAGACTCGCTCCAAGCAATCATTCCTTACTCGTTGGATTAACGGAAAATTAGGAAGTGAATTTACAATGCAATATCAGAAGAAAGCTAGTGTGATAACAGCGCTGCTCCTAGTGCTCATGGCCGGTTCAGCCGGTGTCGGAGCCGATGGATCAGACCCCCTTGACCCTTCAGACGGAGGAGCCGACTGGGACGGGGACGGACTGACCAACGCAGAGGAGCAAAGTGCTGGCACGGACATGAATAACCCAGATACCGACAACGATGGTATGCCAGATGGATGGGAGGTCAACTACGGCCTCAACCCCAACTCTGCCAGTGACAGTGGAGCCGATCCAGATGGTGACGGCCTAGACAACCTGGAAGAGTACGAAGCAGGAACCAACCCAAACAACGCAGATACTGACGGCGACGGTACCAATGATGCTAACGACCCATATCCAAACGACCCCAACGACGGCGCCGCATCGGATTCGGACGGCGACGGAATACCCGACGCATACGATCCCGACTTCCAAGGTGAAGGATCCGGAGATGGAGGCACCGAAGGAGGTGGCGAAGGAGAGAATGGACAAGGTCAGGGACAAGGTCAGGGCCAAGGACAAGGTCAGGGCCAAGGACAAGGTCAGGGACAAGGACAAGGTCAGGGACAAGGTCAGGGACAAGGTCAGGGACAAGGACAAGGTCAGGGACAAGGTCAGG
>CAYFGC010000033.1:0-13773 GCA_964342625.1 uncultured Candidatus Poseidoniales archaeon
AAGAGATGAGTGAAAAAGAGGAAGTAAGATTAGATCATTCCGAGGACGCAGAAGGGAGGACAGAGGAAGAAGACTCCCCTCCACCGCCTCCTCCCGGTTTCGCAGACGATCCTGAGCCAGAGGAAGACGACTCCCCTCCACCGCCGCCGCTCGGGTTCGACGCACCCCCGCCTCCTCCCGGTTTCGCAGACGATCCTGAGCTCGAGCAAGTCGACCTTTCTTCTATCGACTCATTAGCCGATTCACTATCACTATTGGAAGAAGATTTCGATGTAGGGGAGAGTGGAAATCAATCAGAAGAAACTCATCATTTCGAAGATAAATCTCAATCTGAACAATTCACGTGGCCTGATGATGACAATAAAGAATCGCCCGATTCCTCGGAAATGACACAAGCAATCAATGCCTTCGGACTGGTGAAAGAATCAGAATTTGAGCAACCAGATTCTCTGAAGCAATCTAGGCCATCGCCATTTCTCCGGACCTCATCCGAAGTAGACTCAATACCTGGTGACAAACTTCATGCTACACTGAGTGAAACCGAGACCTCTGTATTGAATCCAGATGGAACTATTAGAAAGCAATTAATTGATGGGGAGTTGATTCTCAGAAACTCGAGTAAGAAGCATCGTGCATGGGATATTGATGTACACCTTGAATCCATAGAATCAACTGACTTCGGCGACAAGGTCTCTTCGATAAAGGAACTTGATCCTACAGAAGAGACGGCGATCCCATATACTGCTTCAGGAACGCGTATGCTCATCTTGAAAGAGTTGATAGACACAGAGAGCTCACGTAATGAGGAATCCAGCCTTTCACTCGTATTCTCGGAATCTCCACAGGAAGTCGATATCCATATCGAGATAGAGAACGTTTCACCTTCCCCATTGTATGATGTTGAGGTAAAGAGGACCATCCCAAAATCATTCATTCTCCCAGAAGACCGTGTTTACAGTGTAGAGAAGGACTCTGTCGTCTGGGATATAGGAAGGATGAATGTTGGGGAGAAGAGGAACCTGTCTATTTCAGCCAAGATAAACACCGAATCTGTTGACAAGATCAACGCAGGAGTGACATCGGCCACCTATTCTTCCGAAGCAACAGTCTCAAGGGCCAGATTTGAGAGAGTTAGCGGATCGGGCCGGCAGTTCTCCTATGTGAATGCAGAAGAAGATGATAGGCCAGGAGTTTGGCATTGTACCTGCGTTTTCGAAAATAAGTCTTCTTTCGTCGTCTCTCTCTCTGGTGCCACAGTTAGGCTTGTGGGAAGGGAAGACCCGATTCTCGACGTCTCAGATATCAGGCAAGATGTTCCGCCCGAGGGAAAATGGGATTCAATGGTTAAACGTGTAGAATCTGATGACCAACCAAGCTTCACTCAAGAGATTAGGTTCTCAATTCTTCCCAGGGTCTCTGTTCAGTCTTCTGGGGCAATTGAATTGAAGGAGCAACAACTAACTGTACTGGATGCTATTCTTCAGAAGAGATTCGATAAGTCTAGGATTAAGTCTTACATTTCATCAAACGTTGAAACTGTAATCACCCTCGAGAATAATGGAACCTCTGAGATAAATGTCCTCCGAGTTCTTGACGATGTACCGGGGATTTTCGAAACGCCCTCTGTAGGCGATATTTCAATAGAGATAGAGGGAACCGAACTTAGAGAAGAGCAATATCGAATAGACGTAGTTAACGGAACACAACTAGAGGATAAGCACGTTTCTCCTGATGGTGATGGACACAGTCTAAGAATGACGATAGGTACCTCGGCACCCCTTGGTCTACAGCCTGGCAAGGCAGTGGTAATTCGATATCCTCTGATTGCACCAGATCCGTCACCAGGAAACAAATTACTGGTCGCGCCGATCAAAGTGGATTTCAGTTCAGAGAGGTTCGGCCCCGTTGCAACCAGGTTGGTAGAGAAGGCACCTATGATTTCGGTAGAACATAAGAGAAGACATATCAGCACAGGGAAGGAGGTTTTCCCAGGAGGAAAGCCCGGGCAATATGAGATAATGCTAATGTTTCACAATAGCTCTGATAGCGCGCTAGACGACCTCGCACTTCACGACATTGTACCGGGTACGTTCACGATTGAGGAATCAATTGTGAGGTCCGACAAGGAAGGAGAAAGAAATTCATCCATCACAAAGGAGTCTGCCCGAGATGGGACTCAAGTTACATGGGCAATTGGCAGGATTCTCCAAGGGGAGAGGATAGAAGTCCTGTATACCATACAAGGAGACCCGGAAGCAGAGTACAAGGTTTCTGATGCTCAGGATTTCCATGGTGCAACATTCGGTGAGGAGGTCGATGAAGAGCCAAACGTCCCCCAGTGGCTGGACAAAGCGTCAGAAAATCCGCCAATCCCCTCTCAGGAAAAAATAGATGATTCTGAGGAGTCAGAGCAGTTTACGGACGACTCTTCTAATCCTGAGGAAGATAAATTGGACGAGGAGGAAACGAGCCTAGAAAACGACAAGCAAGAAACCGGAGAATCGGGTGAAGAAGAGGATTTAGGTGACCAAAGACTCTGTCCCGCCTGTGGTTTCAAAGTAGACGTGGGCTCTTCTATTTGCGTGGTGTGCGGAAACACTCTTTCTTGAAGCCGTTTCATCGCCCTTAACTACCGAAGTGTTATTCTCGTCCCTTTATGCCGAACCAACATGGCTCCAGCGCAGGCAGGAGGTGATGCTCAAGCCGATGCTATGGCATCAATGATGTTCCCTATGTTGATGCTACTTGGGATGATGGTCCTACTGATGTTCTATCCTGGTCTCAGAGTAGGCCTCTCGGATGTAGCAGGATCAGTACTGGAACCAATGCTACCCTTCCATCAGACGTATTTCGTACCTACTGTTTTCATTGTCGGGTCATCCATTATGGTTGTTAACACAATCATTCGTTCTCTATTCATGGATCCTCTTCAACAGGCTCACTTCTCCCATCGGAGCAGGCAAATTGGCAAGCAGTTGAGGGAGGCCAGGATGGCTAGAGATACTGCAATGGCCGACAAGATGCAGAACATCCAGATGGAAATGATGCCTGAGCAGATGAAGATGCAATCTTCAATGATGAAACCCATGGTTTTCACGATGGTCTTCATAATTGCAATATTTAGCTGGATGGCTAGTTCAGTCGAGTCTTTCAGAGTAGGATTTGTGAGCCTACCTTGGAACCCAATGTGGAGTTTTAACGCCAGGGTGTTGTGGATATTCCCTGCATGGATTGCGACTTACATAGCAATGAGTGCCCCTTTAGGAAGAATTATCGATAGACACATCAAGATAGTCCGTTATTCCAGACACCCTCTAGTCCTATCTGGGGACTCAATCCCAGAGCCACTTCTACACATGCTCGATGATGTCAAGAGTCCCTCGGGCGCATCTTCCGCTGTTCGAAGATCTCAGAGGAGGGCAGGACCAAGAAAAACTGGAATCCCCTCAAAGAATAATCCTCAACATCGGTCTGGGAACAAACATGCAGCTCCTCCGAGAGAGGGAGCAACCTGTAACATTTGCAAATCAGACATGATTTCTAGGACTCCAAAGGGCCTCCTTAGATGCGATGTATGCAGAAGCGAGTGGAGATGAGACATTGCTCAAGGTCACGATTAGTGGACCTCCTGGAAGTGGGACCTCGACACTGGTATCAAGAATAGCATCCTCTCGCGATTGGTCATCATTGAACGGTGGAGATGTTTTCAGGGAGGAAGCCAGAACTAGGGGGCTAACGGTGGAGCAACTGAGTTCTGAGGCTAAGGAAGATCTAGATGTCGACCGATCATTGGACTTACTACTACAGAAGAGGATGTCATCAAACGACTCACCTGAGATAGTAGAGAGCCGACTTAGTGGTTGGTGGGCGCATAAGAATAACCTCGATTGTCTACGGGTCTGGGTGAATGTCTCAGAGCAAGAAAGGGCCAGGAGAATCCAGAAGAGAGAGGGAGGGAACTTGGAGGATTGCCTAAGGAAATCACAAAAAAGACAGAGAGATGATATGGAGAGGTACTCCATCTTGTATGGCATCAATCTAGATGATATGTCTCCTTACAATTTGGTAATCGACGCAGATGAAAAGGATGAGTTGGAAGTCTTCCGGGAAGTTGACTCTGAACTTGGTTGGTGATACAATGAAGGTGCAAGGGGACTGGATCGTGGACGACTCCGCAAAAACGAATCAAGCATTTGGGTGCATACCAAATGATCGGCCACTGGAAGAACTACTGGAGTGCGGGGTAATTCTGATTGACAAGCCATCCGGGCCATCTAGTCATCAACTAGCAGCATGGGCTCGCTCAATGCTGGGAATTAATCGGATCGGGCATGGTGGAACACTCGACCCATTCGCAACCGGTCTTCTGACACTATTGTGCGGAAGATCAACAAAGGTCACCGGAGAATTACTGAAGAAACCCAAGAGTTACGTCGCAGTAATCAGATTCAAGCAACCGATCGAGAGGGAAGAATTGCACGGACTCGTTTCGAAGATGCAGGGCGAGATATACAACGTTCCACCGAAGGAGTCGGCAGTGAAGGTTCAGGTTAGGACAAGGGAGTTGACAAAATCAGAACTGATTCAGACAGAAGAAGGCGACAGAGTCCATCTTCTAACCATTGATTGCGAAGCCGGCACCTACATCAGAACGCTGATTCGGGACTTGGGTCTCCTATCCAACAATGAGTGTGAATTGCTGGAACTGCATCGCTCCAGGAGTGGGTCTCTAAATGACCAAATGGCATGTTCCATGCAACAACTTGCAGATGCAGTGTTCCTATGGAAGGAGCACGATGATACCAAGGGCATATTGCGACTCCTTTCACCAGTAGAGGAGATTCTCGATGACATCCCTCAGATCATCATCAAGGATGGAGCAGTAGCCGCCCTTTCACATGGTGCCCCTCTTGCTAGTCCGGGAATAGTTTCGACCCCGAAGGGATTGAATCCCGGGTCGACAGTTCTCCTATCTAGCCTCAAGGGAGAGGCAGTAGCCATTGCAGAGCTTTCCGTTGCATCAGACACAATACCTGGGATGAAAACAGGTGAAGTTGCCACGCCAAGGACCGTAATAATGCAACCTGGGGCTTATCCGCAGACTTGGTCGAAGGAGTAAAACCTGCTAAGCAGATTCGTGCTCTTCGTATACCCACTCGTCTGTTTCCAGCCTTATTTTCAATACCATCATTTTCACACACACCACCGCCTTTGCGACCTAAGCCACTAGTGCGGTAGTTTGTTTTGGCTTTCAGCCCCGGTATAATGATTCCCTAATTTGCTCTGATTATCGGCCCAACGTCGGCCAATTTACGCCAAAAGCCAACTATTTTCTTCGTTCGAATTCCTTCTTCGGTGATTTAGGGCCCAGTTGAAATGCGGCTATTGAAATTAGAACTAGTAAGAATGAAATTATGGCTATAGTGCCACCTCCGCTGTTACTTCCAGACTCATCTCCGGGAGTTTCTAATGGCATTTCGACCCCAAGAAGGTTATTCCCTTCTATCGTTTCATCGATTACGTCAGTCCCATCGATCTCCATCAAGAAAGAAACGGTTTCTGACGTTCCCATCAATTGAAAATCACAAACTGCCATTTTTAGATCTCCGGGCCCCAATTCAGCAATTGTCCCGGTTCCGATTAGTATTCCATCAATCCTGCAGTAGAAGGTGACATTCTCAGCAGACCCCCTCCCCTGATTGCGGATGAATCCAATTAACTCAATCACATCCCCTTCCGATAGTGACTGCGACTCTTCACCTCCGACCCTAATCTCCAAAGACTCTACCAGTAAATCTGGCTTTGAAGTTACGAAAATTGTGATGTCTCTCGAGATTTCTGAAATTCCGTCACTAACTGAGATTCTAAGTGTGTGCTCCCCTACTTCCACTGGTTCGATGAAGATTGACCCATTTTCACCTATGGTTGCCCACGTCCGACTGGTAGTCACAGCAAGGGGAGAAGAATCCGGATCGAACAAATCCGGGATTATCTCGTAATAATCGCCCAATTCGATGTATAGGTATCCTGGAAGGTGAACGATCTCTGGCGGATCATTTACAGGTTGAATTTCGACAGTAAATTCTCCCTCCCAATAGTTTCCAGACTCATCATAAACAGTAACAATCACGTCTGCAGACCCGCTTGCTTCCTCTTCTGGCTCTATGGTCAACAAGCTACCAGAGCCAGATGCTCTTAGCAAACCCTCATCAGAACTCACTGCGCTTACGACCAAGTCCTGGGGATCGGTAATGTCGTCCGAGCAGATTGGTGGCAACGAGATTATCTGCCCACCTCCATCTTCTATTAGGGTAATATCTCCAATTTCCTCACAGAATGGATCCCTGTCCCAGTCTATTGAGAAACCCCCTGAGATTGACATAGACCCTATGTGGACAACAGTGCTCTCGGCGGTTCCATTGGACGACCACTGGAATCTCGTAGCCACCCCTACGTCAAGAAATCCACCTGCCTCCGGTAGGGCATGCCCAATTGGAATAGAAATTGCGAACTCTCCAGAATCCATCTCCTCCGTATGGACTAGTAGATTTCCTACTGCAAATCTGATGTAGCTGGATTCTTCGGAGAGTCCAGAGAAACCACCCGAGACCCAGCCAATGATGGTTAGGTGAGGATCATTGATATCCACTCTTGCACCATGGATGCAACCGTCTTGCAATTCTATTCGGACATGTTGTCCGTGTTCTGGATTTTCTATTAGCTGCCCAGGGTGGACAAGGACAAATCCCTCCTCGCTAACATCTGATGAGGTCATGATCGTGTAGTTTCCCGTCCCAGAAACATGAATCCTCCCTAGCTCTTGGCCAGGCGGGGGACTTACATGGAACTCCCAACTGCCATTGCTATCTCCTTCTGGGATCAGCCCGCAAGTACTGTGAGAAAGGCCATTAGTCTCCCCATCGTAAGTACTAATGTCAATGACTGGCACTTCATCCAGCATAGTGGAGTGCTCGGCCTTTGCATTTTCGAATGAGAACCATGGTTGATGGAATTTGACCCTGAGTCCGACCGCATCGACCCTCACTTCCGAGTCATCGGCACCTTGGTTGTCCGAAACGTAGTCGACATTGAATTGCGTCTGCTCCAGTTTCGACCAGTCCCACTCAATTTCATTATCAAGATTCAGAACAAGCGGATTGCTCATCCTGTCTAAAGCACCCAGTGTTCTTGCAAATGTTGCAATAAGAATGTCCGATCCATGATTCTGCATGATTACGTTGACCTCATCACTGGGGAGTGAGTCGGGTATTGAGAAGTGTAGGATTAGGGATACATTCTCGATTTCCATAGAATGTAGGCCGGAGAAACTGTACCCCCCCATTGTGATGTCGGGCCCCTTTGACCACGAGTAGAAACCATCTGGCTCTCCGAAAGTGGCATTGCATTCAGAACAACCACTACTTGCCCAAGACGTGAACTCATCGAAGTTGTCGGGCCTGGAGTGAGTGAAGGACATCTCTCCGTCAGCTATCATCCCAATCGTATATTCGGCTTGTTCCAATGAGAATCCAGTCGAACTGCTGAAAGACCACTCCGCGCTGCTCTGGAAACTGCCTGCTTCTAGAATCTCCACTCTCTCCGAGGAGATGACAGAGTCGCCAGAAACTATGGTGGATGCAAGTGCGAACACCATCATCGCTAGAATTGCCGAACCGGTCCTGCAATGCCCCATAACTGACAACGAACCCTTTCCCCGCTTCAAGGCGTTGGTTCTCGGCTCACGGGAATCTTTGCATAACTGTTGAAATACGGGTCGACACACGCCCTACTTACTACTGGCTGTGATGGTGTAGCGGTTAGCACGGTGGGTTGTGGTCCCGCCGGCCCGGGTTCGAGTCCCGGTCACGGCCCCAGGCTATTCCTTACCAAGGGACTCATCGCTGATTTTATGCCCCATTCTTCTTGCTTTGGTTGCAAGGTAGTCAATATTGCCATCTCCCACACCAGCAACTAGTTGCATCCTCTCAACTACGTTGATCCCGTACTCTGACAGTTGCTCCACCTTGTCAGGGTTATTCGTCATCAGGTTAACCTTGTCTATTCCGACCGAGCCTAGTATCTCTGAAGCGATACCATAGTCCCTGGCATCTGCTGGATGGCCTAGCATCAGATTTGCCTCCAAAGTGTCTGCACCTCTGTCTTGCAAGTTGTATGCCTGTATTTTTGCATGTAGCCCAATCCCTCTCCCCTCCTGCCTTAGGTAAACCAAGCATCCCCAACCAATGTCTTGGATCAACTTCATCGCTGCCTCTAGTTGAGGCCCACAGTCGCATCTAAGACTGCTGAAGGCATCTCCTGTGAGGCATTCCGAATGCACCCTAACAAGGACCGGATCCGGGCCCCCCATGTCTCCTAGAAGTAGAGCTACGTGATCCAATCCGGTCTCTTCTTCGTGGAAGACCCTGATTCTGAAATCCCCATGTTCAGTGGGGAGTTGAGCATCAGCAGGGACCTCCCCCAGTTCGTAAACCCGACCACCATTCATGGATGACCCAAATGAAATGCTCATTTGAATACTACAGGTCGCCAGTCACATTGGAGATTACGAATCTGAACTCTCCCGATTCTTCATTTACTTCCTCCAGAACTACTCCCATCCTATCGCAAAGTGCGGGAATGTCGTGCAGGGTCTCTGGGTCGTCGCAAATAACCTCAATCTTGTCCCCATGCGCGCAGCCCTTCAGCACTCTGCGAGTCTCGTGAACGGGGATTGGGCACAGGAATCCCAGAAGGTCTATCCTCATGGTGGCATCATCGCCCATGACCATAGCAAGGCGGTCCCCGCTTCAAACATTCTCAGTTCTTCGAGAATTGGAATTCATCATCCTCGTGTTTCCTCATGTAGTTGATTGCAGTGTTCTCATCAGCTAACAGCTCCACTCCTCTCTTCTTCCCAGATTTCGCCTTTTCCCACCGCTCCATGAATACCCCCGATTCCCAGTCGTTCATGAACATGGGACGAATGTATGATGATCTACAAACGGCCCTGGTATTGCCTAGGTCAGCAGCCACGGTGTCGATTACCGCTAGCATAGTAGCGCCCCTCTCGTTTTCTCCATCTCCTGGGAGTTTCCCAGCCTCTGCGAGTTTCGCTAGCCCCTCGGTACCCTTCAGAGTCCTCCCGGCCCATCTGATGTAAGGGGGGAAACCAGTCTCTTCTGAGTTCTCCACAGCATCCTTGTGAAGCTTTGGCAGTTTCTTTATCTGAGCCTCGCTGGCTTCTGAAACCATGGCGAGCCTCGCGGCAGTTTTCCAAGATGCAGCCCATGTTCTGAAGTCCTTAGCCGTGTATCGGTGTTGCATGTGCCTCTCGAGGTAGTCGTTGATGTGCTCGGCCTTTATGTCGTAATCATTTCCACTATCGTCCAGGTATCTGAATAGGTCTTGCGTCTTCTCCTTGCCTCCAATTTTCCCAGATTCCTCAATCAACTTGGCAACTTGGTCATCTTTGATGAGTAACTTCCACTCCTTACCGGACTTGCCAGTGAAATTCAATACGGCGTCTATATCGCCCTCAATCGCCTTCTTGCCCTTCCAGAATTTCACATGCCCCTCCTGTAGCGTAGTTAGTCCATAGGACTCGTTCTCCTGGGCATATTGATCCGACCCGACGCGAATGTGGTATCTGTCTATCAGTCTGACCACGATTGCCACTACCTTGTCCCTGTCCATCTTGTTCGCACCAAGGTCTGAATCGACCATCCTCCTGAGCTCATTAAGGGCGAGTGCAAACTCGTCTACGTTCGAGTACTTCAGAATCGCCCTGTATTCGTTCCACTTGGGGTGGTAACGGTATTGTAACCTACCATTCGAATCCTTTCCTGTGGCTTGGATGTGACCATCCTCGTTCGGGCAGAACCATACCTCGGTCCAAGCTGGTGGGACTGCCAGCGCGTTCAGGGAATCAATCCTGTCTTTGTCGGACAACTTCTTCCCGCTTGGTAGGCGGTAGTCCCATGAGATAGTCGGACTGCCGTCCTCCTCTTCTGGTGGGACCTCAATCTTCTTTCTAGTGATGCCAGCCTCTTCCCGGTCGCTCAGGATTAAACCAGCTTTCTCTGCTGATGTCTCGGGGTCTTCGGACTTCATACTTCAGAATCAGAGCACTAGGCTTGAAGAGGTTTCGCAGAATCATTCTGAGAACTGGGCTAGAAGTGACTCCAGAGCACGCATGTCGGCCTCGAGGATTTCCCTCTCTGCTTTCCTCAGGTCTCCCTCGGCTAATCTTGCCTGGAGAACCTCCATCTGCAGCCTAGCGGAATCCCTCTCCTCTTCCATTTCGGCCTCGTCCCTGAGCATTTTGATCCTAGAAACATGCTGGCGCGTCGATTTCATTCTGCGCATCCTTTCTCCCGTCTCCCCCTCTGGGAAGGGACTCGGCTTTTGCGGCAGCTCCACTGCAATTGGGTAAGGTATACTGATCCCTTCCCTGCCGAATGCGTTGTCAATCTCCCTGAGAAGCCAGTCTGTTGCAATAAACTCCTCGCCATAGTCATTAAGCCATACGTAAAGCCTGTAGTTCTTGGAGAAGTTTGCAAGCTCCCTCAGCAGAACTCTAGGAGGTGGATCTTGCTCCACAAGGGGGCACTTCTTGGCCACCTCCAAGATTACTTGTTTCACATGAGCAGACCTCTCGTCGTAGTCCACGCCTATATCTAGGGTGAGTGTGACCCTTGAGCCCATTCCATCGCCCCCTCCCCTTGCATAGTTGGTGATGGTGGAATCGACGAGTCTATTGTTGGGGATGACCACAAGCTCCTCGGTGAGTGTAAGTATCTTGGTAGATAGTATGCCAACTGACATCACCGTCCCCGTGACCCCATCGACTTCAATCCTGTCGCCGACTTCGAATGGCTGGTCTACAGCCAGCATGAAAGAGTTGAGCATGTTGCCAAGTGTCTGCTGGACAGCCAGTCCAATGATCAGTGAGAAAACGGCAAGAGAGGCCAGTATTCCAAGCAACTCGATCCCCAACTCTTGTAGTGACAGGTAAATGCCTAGGAACCAGACAATTCCCCTGGATAGGAAGACCACCAGTGGGTTTCCTCCGGTCACGGTCACGCTCTTGTTGGTGTTGTACCTGTCCAATGCTGCAGGAACGATGAACTTGATTGCAACGCTAATTATCGAGGCTGAGAGTAGTATGTATATTCCTGAGAAGTAAGGCGCAACAGCGGTGTAGAATGCATCGTTCCTTCCCAGAGTCCACATCATTGTGAGCTCGACGCCCGCCAATAGGACGAACAAGTACACCCTATTTGCAATCGGGTCTAGGATTTCGTTGTCCCAGGTGGCATCCGTCTTCTTAACGACCCTCCAAGCGATCCTTAGCAGGACGTATCTCGTTAACAGAAGGAAAAACAGTGTGAGGCCTAGGGAAACCCCGAGTTGAGCAATAATGCCTACATCTTCTATTTCTTCGAGATATTCGACGACGGCGGAAAATGCTTCGGTAATCGGGTCAGCCATTCAATCACTCCCAACATACCCTCTATCAAATGCTTATCGTATCAGACGCTTAGCCTGGAGGACCCATTCGTCCCTGTCAATTCGTCCGGGACCGAGGCCTATGGCGGTATTCACCTCATCAGAGATTTCTTGGCTCATGTTTGCAATCTGTGAGATCTTGTAGATTCCTATCGCATTCAGCTTCTGCTCCACGAACCTCCCTATTCCGTCGATTCTCTGCAAGTCGTCCCTGTCCTCCTCCGAACCGAATCCAATCACAGCGAAGTCGATTTGCGACTCGTCATCCTCGTCATCCTCATCATCCTCGTCTGTCTCCACAATCCTGCTCTTGCTCAGAAGCTCTTCGGCCCTCTCTCTTCTGATTTTCATCTCCCTTTCCTTCTCCTCAGCAATTTCCTTGTTCCTGATTTCCTCCTTGGCTCGCTCTAGGAGTTCCATGTCCTTGGGTGAATCGATTTCCTCCTCGGTCGGTGGTGGCCTGCTGGCCGTTTCACTCCCAAGGTCCACCAGTCTCCTGGCTTGATTCGTCCACTCGTCCCTCTTAACCCGTCCTGGGAAGAACTCAATGGCCTCGTTTACCTTGTCCTCCAATTCAGAGGTCATCCTGGAGATCTGGGCGAATGTGAAGATGCCCAGAGCGTTCAGTTTCTCCTCTATGAATGGGCCAATTCCCTTTATTTCCTGTAGTTGGTCCCTGTTTTCAGCGGTCGCGAAGCCCAGTATTCCGAAGTCTATGTCCTTCGACTTCTGCGCAACCCTGAGGAGGGCGCTCTCCTTCTTCTTCGTCTCGGCGTCGAGATCTTCCAGTTTCGATTTCCTCTCCTCCAACTCCTTTTCCATGGCTGCGAATCTTTCTGCTGCCTTTTCTCGGGCTAATTGGTTGTCTCGCTCCTCAAGATCCATCTGGCGCTTTCTCTCTATCGCCCTCTTCCTGAGCTTCTCCTTGGCCTCAGCGGCCTTGATCTGTGCCTCTCTCTCCAGTTCGGCAGCCTTCCTAGCCGCATCCCTCTCGATTCTATCCGCCCTCTCTTCCGCTTCCCTCTTCAGTCGGGCCGCCCTCTCTTCCGCTTCCTTCTCTATCCTCTCAGCCTCTTCTTCTGCTGCCTTCCTAGCAGCCTCTTCCTCCGCCTTCCTCTCGGCTTCCTCTGCCTTGCGCTCCTCTGCCTTCTTTCTGAGGATCGCACGTAGCTCTGCAGCCTCTTCCTCCGCCTTCCTCTCGGCTTCCTCTGCCTTGCGCTCTTCTTCTGCGACCCTCTCCTCTTCCTTCTCCTTCTGGATCCTCTCCTCTTCCTTCTCCTTCTGGATCCTCTCCTCTTCCTCTCGCTGAGATTCTCGCTTTGCCTCCGCTAGCTTCTTTGCGGCTTCTCGCTCTGCCTCTGCTGCCTTCATCTCAGCCTTGGCGGCCTTCAGTTCAGCCTCCGCGGTCCTCTTCTCCGCTTCTCTCTCGACCTTCTCTATCTTGCTCTTGAGTTCCTGCTCCAACTGAGCTGCCTTCTTCTTAGCATCGATCTCGGCGTCGGCTGCCTTCTCGACGGCATCGCGCTCCAACTGAGCTGCCTTCTTCTTCGCATCCCTCTCGATTCTGCTGGCTCTCTTCTTTGCCCTCTCCTCTTCGGGGGTGTCGTGATGGACCTCGACCTCGACCTCCCACTGGAAGTAAACCGTTGCCTTGCCTAGCCTGATTAGTCCTCTGTACTCTGTCGTGTTGACGGTGTCTCCATCGTCTTTGAACTCCAATCTGAACTCTATGTCCCCTCTCGAGTTTGACTTGATGGATTGCATTCGGAAGCGACTACCGTTCTCTTCCGATGACATGTCGGTGAAGTCGCACACCAGCCTTGGAGTGATGTTCGAGACCTTGATCACCTCGTGGCTGCGGGCGAAGGACCCCTTTCGAATCCCCTTGACCGGTTTGAGCACGAACGGGTCGTCGTATTCGCCACTGCCACTCTGCCAGCCTTCCTCTGTGCTGGTGTACTCCGGTTCGGGGCCGAGGATCTCCTCTTCCCTAACCGCGAACGGGTTGATCACCCATAGTAGGAGAAGAAGCAGTAGGAGGATTGGGAAGCAGCAGATCCAGAGTATCTTCACAGCATCTGGGACGTACACTTCGAGCAGGTTGCAAACCCCATCGCCGTCATCGTCCCCGGGAACCGAGAGGTTGTCCTTGGGATCGGTTCCGCAACTGGTCTCGTTGAGGTCCAGCCAACCATCGTTATCGTCATCAAGGTCCTCTATCAGTTCGAATGTGCAGTTCGCCGTGTCAGTCAGGTACCTGCATGT
>CAYFGC010000034.1:0-13727 GCA_964342625.1 uncultured Candidatus Poseidoniales archaeon
TTAACAGGGGGGGAAGCTCCCCCATGTGCGGAACCCCCTGTTGCTCCCACCTGATTCGGCCCACATACTTCTTCTGAGAGACTAAACGTAGTCGTCCTTATTTCTATGAACTCGGACCTGTCATTTCATTGGGTTTTACCCAGTCTGTGAACTGATCATCATTGAGAAGCTTGAGTTGGATAGCACTCTCCCTTAGAGTCAGGCCTTTCTCGTGGGCGTTCTTTGCAATCTTAGCAGCATTGTCATACCCTATGTGGGGGTTTAGCGCGGTTACTAACATCAACGAGTTCTCCAAATGGTCAGATATTTTCTCTTCGTTCGCTTTCAAGCCAACGACACACTTGTCGGAGAAAGATACGCAAGTGTCAGAGAGCAGCCTTATGCTGTGCAAGATATTGTGAATCATCATTGGTTTGAAGACGTTCAATTCGAAGTTCCCCTGGCTGCCGCCTATTGAAATTGCAACATGATTGCCCATCACCTGGCAGCACACCATAGTCATCGCCTCAGATTGAGTTGGGTTCACCTTTCCAGGCATTATGCTGGATCCTGGCTCATTGGCTGGAAGAGAGAGTTCTCCGAAACCGCACCTAGGCCCAGAGCCTAGCCACCGAATGTCGTTGGCGATTTTCATTAGAGATGCTGAGAGAGTGTTCAGGGCACCTGAGGCAGCTACTATTGCATCGTGTGCAGCTAGTTGAGCGAACTTGTTTTCAGCACTAATGAATGGTAGACCGGTCTTTTCGGCTATCTTCTTGGCGACCATGTCTGCGAAGTCGGGATGGGTGTTCAGCCCCGTACCAACTGCAGTTCCTCCTAGTGCAAGTTCTAGTAGGTCATTCAGTGCTGATTGAAGTCTGATTAGATCGGCGTCCAGCATGGAAACATATGCTCCGAACTCCTGGCCTAGAGTTAGCGGAACGGCATCCATCAGATGGGTTCGACCAATCTTGACTATGTTCTCGAACTCATCTGCCTTTTCCGAGAGGGAGGTTCGTAGTCTCTGGACTGATGGTATCAGTCGGTGTTGGATCTCCTCGGCTGCAGCGATATGCATTGCAGTAGGAAACGTGTCATTACTGGATTGAGCTCGGTTTACGTGGTCGTTTGGGTGAACTGGGGATTTGCTTCCCAATTTCCCCCCTGAAGACTCTATGGCCCTATTTGCAATTACCTCATTTGCATTCATGTTTGTCTGAGTCCCAGAACCAGTCTGCCAAATTCTTAGTGGGAAATGGCCATCAAGAGATCCGGAAATAACCTCTTCACATGCCTCTGAGATAAGTTTTCCAACATTATCATCAAGAGTTCCTAGCATTACGTTTGTATCTGCTGCTGCCTGCTTAAGAATGCCAAATGCACGAATAACGGAGCGTGGCATTCGATCTTCACCAATATCAAAATTGATTAGTGATCTAGCAGTTTGTGCGCCGAAATACCTGTCTGCAGGTACCTCGATTTCCCCCATGGTGTCTGCCTCAATCCTAATATTGCCACGAGTACCCTTTGGCTTCCTTGAAACGGGTGATTTGGAAGTAATGTGGGATATGTTCGACCCGGTGAGAGATTTCTCTATCATCTTGGAGATAGTTGCTGATCTGCCTTTTTCACGGCCCTGGCCAACCCGTGCATCCAATCTTCTAGCCAAATCCTCAGGTATACTTACAGTAATTATTCTACGATCGCCAACGCGATGCTTTGCCATATTATTTCTATTAATAACTTATTAATAAATTTTCTGACTATTTGTTTTCAGACCCGTTCTACCTTGATTATCCTCTGAGGCGATGCAGGTCTGTCACCGGGAAGCGTCTCTGTGGATTCGATTGCTCTCACTACTTCCATTCCCTTGGCGACCTCTCCGAAAACCGCGTGTCTACCATCTAGCCATGGAGTTAGTACTGTGGTTAGGAAGAATTGCGATCCGCCTGTGTTAGGGCCTGCATTTGCCATAGAGAAGATCCCCGGTTTGTCATGCTTCTTCCCCAATGCTGAAGGCTCGCATGGAATTTTCCAGCCTGGACCTCCTGTACCCGCCCTTCCATTGTTCGGATCGCTTGAGTGGGGGCATCCTCCTTGAATCATGAAGTCCTTGATAACACGATGAAAATGTAATCCGTCATAGAATCCATCATCAACCAATTTTAGGAAATTCCCAGTAGTCTCCGGGCATTCATCAGTATACAGCTCTATGTCTATTTCTCCAGCACTTGTAGTCATCCTCACGTAGGTCATATTTGGTTTCGGCCGTTCCAAGTTCAATATGGTATTGATGTCGGACTATGCTACCGTCGATCCAGGAGATATTCCCTCTGGGAGTTCCAGAAGCTTCACAGTTCCGTCTGGATCTAGAGCCCCGAGAATTAGGAATTGTGACACGAACCCGGTTGGAAGTGTCTTTTCTCCGAGATTTATCGCAGCGACTACTGATCTTCCGATTAACTGGGATCTTGAATAGTTGGTAATCTGTGCAGAGCTCCATAGTTTTCCGACCACGGGTCCGAAATCCACCCTGATCTTGTAAGACGGTTTCCTCATCTCCGGGAACTCTTGAACATCGTCTACTACTCCAGTCCTCATGTCTACTGAGAAGAACTCCCCTATCCCAATGTACTCCTTTCTCTCTAGCTTGGATGGATGGTACGGTAGACTCTCGGAGTCTATTTCATGCTGGCCCATTTTTTCAACTCGCGATTTCTGACTTGAGGGTGAGCGGGGTAAGGGTAATTCCTGCTTCTTGGAATGCTTCTGAACCACCCTCCTGCCTATCCAAGATGGTGATGCAGGATGCAACATCACATCCCATCTCGATTAGCCTCTGAGCAGCCTTCAATGCGGAGCCTCCCGTAGTGGTCACGTCTTCCAAGAGTACTATCCTGTGACCGCTTTCAAGACTTGAGCCCTCTATTCCTGGTGGGTTTCCCGTCTTCCTACCTCCTCGTCCCTTGGGCTCCTTCCTGACTATGAATCCCTTGAGAGATGACCCGCGACCGGCCTTTGCAATTGCAATTCCAGTTAGTGGCACTGCTCCAAGTTCGAGCCCTCCGATAGCGTCTACTTGCCCGATTGTCTCAATTTGGTGGTGGATTAACACTCCCAATAGATGGGCACATTCTGGGTCCATCATCACTGGCTTCATATCGAAGAAGTGCTTGCTCTTCCTTCCACTGGCAAGGGTAAAGTCCTCTTTTTCTGAGTAAAGATAGGCCAAGTCTCGAATCCTCTCAATCAGCCTTTCTCTCGCCTGCTCCACAGTAGTTGATGTCATACTACCTGTTATGGCCTAGACGGAATGGGATGAAGGTTACCTTAGTTGGAATGGATTTTGGACGAGATGACGGTCAATGTTCTTGGACGGCCGTGTCCGAGTGGGGGGTGCTGTAGCGAGGAAGAGCCATGACCAAAAGTCCCAAAATCGCGGAAATGGATATTGACAGGCTCGAGTCAGAGCGTTCGTCATACTATGAATCGCTGGACGAGAGGATTGAGCAGGCTTATGCAATTGCTAGTGTAGCAAAGAAGAAGGGTGTAGATTTCTCAGAGTCGGTTGAAATACCTAGGGCCTCTGATTTGGCGAGCAGGACGGAGAAGTTACTCGAAGACCCGTATCTTTTCATCGACCCAACAAAACGTAATCAGCCGCCATTGAAGATCGAAGGTCGGCTCAGGGATCTTCTTCAGGAGCACGACAGGGAAACGGCAGCAATCATGATTGCGATTTCTGTGACAAAGGAGATGCATGAGGCAACCGGTGATAGGAGGAGAGCTATTGACTCTGGTCTGAGAGTTGGTCTTGCAGTACTTACCGAAGCAGTACTAGTTGCTCCACTAGATGGAATTGGGGATGTTAGAATTATGAGCAATGCTGATGGGTCTGAGTTTCTTTCAATCGACTTCTGTGGTCCGATTCGGGCTGCAGGGGGAACGGCCCAAGCCCTGGGTGTCCTCATTGGGGATATTCTTCGAAGGGAAATAGGAGTGGGCAGGTACATCCCAACGGTCCCTGAAGTGGAGAGGGTGAAGGAGGAATTTGGTCTATATCGTGCCAATCTCCAATACAAACCACCTCCGGAGGAGACTGAGACGATTGTCAAAGAGTGTCCAGTAATGATTAACGGTGAAGAGACCGAGAGAATGGAATGTGCTGGCTACAAAGAAGTCAAGAATATAGTCAATGAAAATGGTTCTTTCAGAACCAGGGTCAGAGGTGGGGTGATGTTGGTAATCGGAGAAGGATTGTGCCTCAAGGCCCCAAAAATCCAGGCCCACACAGAAAGGTTGGACGTTCCTGGCTGGGATTTCATTTCCAAATTCGTTGACAAGCAGAAGGGCAGCGACTCCAAGGGCACTGAAGAGAAGAGAAGGCTGATTCAAAAGGAGTCGAAATACATGGATGACGTGATTGCCGGTAGGCCGGTATTTGGTGAACCGCGCGAGCCTGGGGGATTTCGGCTCAGATATGGGAGAAGCAGAGCGACCGGGCTCGCGGCTGCTGGTCTAAATCCGATTACTATGGAGGCAATGGGGGGTTTTCTGGCAGTTGGCACTCAGATGAAGATAGAGGGGCCCGGTAAGGCATGTGCAGTCACTCCCTGCATTGAGATTGATGGTCCGACGGTTCTAATGAAGGATGGAGGGTTTCGGAGGGTCTGCACAGAGAAGCAATGGAATGAGTGTGATGGGGAGTTAGATTCTATTTGGGATGCTGGAGAAATACTACTTGGTTATGGTGAATTCCTAGAGAACAACAAACCACTGGTTCCCTCATCATACTCCATAGATTGGTGGGCTGTAGATCTTGCAGGTTCTCTAGACACACATGAAAAGGTCGAGAAGTTCGCAGATATTCTTGGAGTGAAAAGGGACACCCTTCCACCTGGGATGCCCTTCAATGGGGCAATTAAACGTGGAGGAGAGTCGTCCTTGGACAGAGACTGGAGGCGTAGGGATTGGATTTCTTTCCTCAAGGGATTGAGCGTTTCTTGGAGTCAGATTCGGGAGATCTCTATTTGCTATGGCACCGCCATACCCCCTCCTTGGAATCATTGGTGGTCCGATCTGCCAATTCAGTTCGTTCCTGAATTGGTTGACTCGATTATTGAGAGCGGATCTATCGAAGATTCCTCCCTAAGGATTAGAGATGTAGTGGATGGATGGCCATACTCATTGGTTGGGGAAAAATCCTCCTTCGGCCAACCGATGTTGGGGGAGGGCCCACGTTGGACTGAAGTATCCCGCCATGGATTGGTCAAATCATCTCTGATGACGCTGGGGATCGAGCATGGGCACGAAGGCTCCGACATATTGATTCCAAAACATTGGGAGAGCCTATTGGATGGCCTGGGGCTGGATTATTCCCTAGAGGAAATAGTTGTCAGGAAAGAAGTGAAGCCAATAGTGTCTGATATTGCAGGAAGGATCTCCAACTACCAAAAGGAGATTCAAGCTACTGAGGGGGATTTGGACGAGGCAGGGCGACTGGAAGCACGGAGTAGGTTGGACGACTACCAAGTAGAGAGGAGTCTGCAATTGGTCAGAAGAGTCTCCGTTCTCCCTAGATGGGAGGATTCGATCCCCTGTAGAATTGGGGCGAGAATGGGGAGGCCGGAGAAATCTGGAGCTAGGGAGATGAGCCCCCTTGTGCACTCGCTCTTTCCTATCGGCGAGAATGGGGGGCCACAGAGACTAGTATCAGAAGCCTCGAAAAGAGGGTCGATTAGAGTCGTGGTAGGTCCGAGAATATGTCAGAAATGCGAGAAGGAGAGCCCGCATGTCACTTGTCATCACAGACCTGATCCAGAAGAGCCAATGGAATGCGGTGGAAAAACAGTGAGTGCCCCCCGGAGGAAGAGAGGAAGGAGGAAGGGAGAGAGGACTGCGGTAAATCTTGGTTCCATCATCGAGACAAAGAGAAGGAAGCTAGGACTGGACAGAATCCCGAAGAAGATCAAGGCCGTAAAGGGGCTAGTCTCCGAAGAGCAATCTCCAGAGCAATTGGAGAAGGGGATCCTCAGGGGTCTGCACGGGGTTTCCGTTTTCAGAGACGGAACCTCTAGATTTGACATGAGTGATGTCCCAGTCACACACTTCAGACCATCAGAGGTGAAGACGTCATGGAAGAGGTTGGTGGAACTTGGTTATACTCATGATTTCACTGGAGAACCATTGAGAGGTGACCAGCAGATTCTGGAGTTGCTACCTCAGGACTTCATTCCGTCTAGTTTGGCTTCCGACCATCTTCTTTCCACTTGCGCGTTTGTCGATGACCTGCTGGTCAGATTCTATGGGATGGAGGCTTTCTACGAGGCAAAGAGCCTGCAAGACATTGTGGGACATATAGCGATTGGCCTCGCACCCCACACCTCTGGGGGGGTTGCATGCAGAATCATCGGTTGGACCGATGCTTCTGCTGGGTATGCCCATCCCCTCTTCCATGCTGCAAAGAGGAGGAATTGCGATGGTGACGAAGACAGCATAATGATGCTGATGGATGGTTTGCTGAACTTCACTCAAACAATACTTCCTGCAAACAGGGGAGGGAGGATGGATGCACCACTTGTCCTCACAACTAGATTGAATCCAAGTGAGATCGACAAGGAGGCCCTGAACGTGGACTGCACTTGGAGTTACAGCAGGGAGTTCTACGAGTCTACGCTTGGCCAGCCTCATCCCAAGGAAGTCAGGAGCTTGGTCGATATTGTCGAGAATAGGCTTGGGATGATAGGGGAAATTCGAGGTTATGGGTGGACTCACGATTCCGGACCTCTTGACGCCGGTCCGGAAAACTCCGCCTACAAGACCCTAGTGACCATGAAGGACAAGTTGGAGGGGCAATTGGGTCTAGGTAGGCTATTGCGCCCCGTCGCGGCCGAGAGAGTAGCGAAGCAGGTGATAGAGTCCCACTTCCTCCCAGACATGAGAGGGAACCTAATGGCTTACACGAGACAGAAGATAAGGTGCGTGAAATGCGGAGAGTCTTACCGTAGGATGCCCCTGGCTGGAAAATGCATTAAGCAGAAGGCCAGGTCTTCTGGTGGTTTCACAGGGGGGGAAATGGACTCCGGATGCGGAGGAAACGTGGTACTAACTGTCTCGGAGGGAGCGGTTAGGAAGTACATCCAGATCACCGAGGATGTAATGGATGAATATGGGGTTGACGAATACACGAAGCACAGGGTCGGATGGATGTCTTCTAGTGTAGACTCACTGTTCAACAACGATAAGGTCACTGTGATGACTCTCGAGGACTTCATCTGATTAGGTATGCAAGGGGGTCTCCAAGGAGCAGCGTTGGCAGAATTGCCAAGAACAGGTACACGAGGAACGGATGCTTCCTAGTGACCCATACGCTGTCTAAGCCCATTTCCTCCAACAGTGCCAGATCCGCTCCTCTTTCCGTGCCGATTGCAGACTTGCTCGATGGTAGTATTCGGTTGACGACGGTTTTCTCCCCGTTCTTCTCAATAACTTCGGTAAGTATCCAAGAAGTAGTCTCATCCATCCCTGAGAGTTGGGTTGCTTCGGAGATCTTTTGCTTCGTGGCGTGCCATGCCATCTTCAAATCGGAGACTGACGTAATGTTGCCCCTAGTTGCATTGTGAGCAAGGATTACGGGTGGTGCGATGAGGAATGCGGCGGCGGCCCAGACGAACATTACCATCGATGGTGGCATCCTGAACAGTGGGTCTTCAGCTAGTGGGTAAATCTGATCGGGGACGAAAGCCCAGGATGGGAAGAAGAGCGTGACTAGGATGAGTGCCTTCACATCTGCCCCTCCTGAGATTAGTCCAAATCTCCAAGAGCAGTAGAAGGCTACTGCGGTCAGAGAGGCCCCTATCATACTCCACCAGAGTGTTGTGTTTGGAGACTCGTCGCCAAGTACTAAGTCGACGAAATCTGTATCGGAGTATGCAATCGCACCTCCAATTAGTCCGGAAGCACCTAGGAGGTATAGTATCGAGAGGTTTGCTTCTTGTATGCCCCATTCTCCTAACTTTCTTGGATCTGGTGGGAACGCGAAGCAGAATGAGAAAATAGCAATCAGGGCGAAGGCCATGCATACGTTCTCAAACCCTGCATCTGATGATGCCATCTCGATCAGAAGTACGATAGAGGCTGGTATTGCCCATCTTATCCAATGGGAGTCTTTTACAGACAGGGTTCGGAAATCGGATTTAGCCGCGGCGAACATGCAGAGGACGAGCAATGAGATCCGAAGGGTCGAGAGCAGGGGGTCGGCCATGCCAATAGGCAATCGGCTGGTGACATCAAGGCTTCTGCGCTTTCGCTATCCGCTAGATTGGAACAATCCGACAGACTGGTCCAGTATCCATGCACTGAAGAAGTTTGCAATCCCTGCTATCCACATCATCTGAATCATCTGTCCGAGGACCAGCGTAGTCCCCCCTCCTCTGATTCTCGCTGTGATTAGCCCTAGGACGACGATCGAGATAACGACGAGGAAGGAGCCCATGTAGTTGAAGACGCGGATATTCTGGTCAATTCCTCCAGTCTCCGAGAGAGCGGGGAGGGCTACGTCGACACCCCCTGCGGCTGTTCCCACCTCACCAGTGCTATCCACTAGGCCTTGGGCTACCGATGCGATTGTCTCTCCGAGTCCGGCGATGATGGACGTGGTGATGTTGAGTGCGATTATCATCGCAATCAGAAGCCCGTATGAGACGCTCCTCATGACATTGGCAGAGATCTGTCTCCTCTGACGGAGTCCTAGGAGGCTTGTCGTGCTTTGTGAGACCATGTCCCCCACCAGGCCAGCCTCACCGGTCGAGGACGAGCCCTCGATGAAAACCCTCGTGAACCTTGAGACGAGCATCGAGTTGTTGTCCGCAGCAAACCAGTCCCACGAGTAGTCGCTGTCGATCCTCATCGACAGTCTCTTCTCTAGGTTAGAGATTGAGTCGTCTAGGGCACCGAAATCGATGCCTGAGAGTGCCTTCACCATTGCGCTTGGCTCCTGCGCTCTTGCCTGCGCCGTACCACCGAAAGCCCTGATGAACTCAGGGAACGCCTCGTCCCTCCTTCTCACTCTCGCCTCCTCCTGCCCGATCAGCAGGGCCGGAGCGAGGAGAGGTGACATCAGGGCTGCGATGACTAGGAGTCCGAAGTAGTTCCACTGGTCGAAGAGGATGTTGGTTCCGTAAGCGATGAACACGGCCGTCATCATCAGGACCATCATGGTTCCAAGAATGGCTGCGAATATCCATGACCTCCTCATGTCGATGGCCTGCTCTGTGTTGAACCCGTGCTTGGCGAAAAGGTCCTCTTGAGGTATTACAAGGGTGAATAGGTACCATGCGCCAATCTGTAGCAGACCGAACAGAGTCCCCGCTAGGAGAACCCAGCGGGCCCTGAGTATTACCTCAAACGGGTTGTTGGTATCTGCTCCCGTCTGGAATAGGATCAGGTGCAGGCCCGCGACCACGAGAAGCAGCAGTCCGGTGGTGGTGAGTGACACGAAGGTCTCCCTCAGGGTGTCTAGCTGCTCTAGTCTGGCATCGTAGATTGTGGTATACGCCTGCTCGAATGTCTCGTTCTCGCTAGTGAAGAACTCACCGATTGGCTGACCGACCTCCACCGAGAAGGCCATTCTGTCAAGGAAATCGCTCCAGATCGCGGAAGGGCTCTGTCGGCCCACAATCCTGGCTGCCTCGGGCAAATTCGTGTGCCACTTGGTGACCAACGTCTCAATCGCTTGGATCTCTTCTGCAAGCGCACCATAGTCGCCCATCTCCTTGAGGACGTCGAACATTCCTTTCTCGGCAGACTCGCCCATCGATAGAATCCCCATTCTGGTCATGAACATGTGCATGTCCTGCTCAATCTGAATCGCCTCTGCAGAGACTTGCGCTACCGGGTACAGGATCGTGCCAGCGAAGGTTAGGAGTGGGAATAACAAGACGAGGAAAAATGCACCGGGGCCGGTAATTACGTCACTAGTCGTGTACCAAACCGAAAGCCCTGCTACTAGACCGATCAGTGCAGCTGGTAGTGAGAAGAAGAGCAGGTACCTGCTGAATGGCATCCCGAGTCGCAGGAGAGCGATTTCCCAGGTGCTGGCCTTGTCCTCCATCTGGCCACCACCTAGTGATTAATTCCCGTCCATGTCTCGAGGGCGGCGGCGAATCGGTCCCACCCCTCCTTGTAGTATACGTCAAGGAGATCGAACACGTCGTCGTAATGGGTGAGGTCCCTATCGCACATTCTCTGTATTGCCTCGGTTCTCCTATGAAGCTCGTCGTAGATGTCCCTCTTGCTCCTGAATCCCATCCTCGGAGCGATCTTGTTCTCGAGCATGTCAGATTGGAACATCCCCCTGAAGTAGACCTCGTCGGCTACCGGGTCCCATTCGAACATGTTCCGAGTCAGGATCCCATCGGCGGTCTTGTCGAATCCGATGACCTCGCTTACGCCTGTGATTCTCCTGGCTATCCCGCCTCCGGGAGCCTCGACGACCTCTTGGAAGATTGCGAAATTGAGGTTGTCGAAGAATCGGGCTGGGACGTTGATGGGGTCTCCAGTGAATCTCTGAATCAGTTTGACTATGTTTGAGGCGTGGAATGTACCCATGACCGGGTGCCCTGTCTGCATTGCTTGGAAGGCGATTGCTCCCTCCACTCCTCTGATCTCGCCGATGATGATGTATCGGGGCCTGGATCTGAGGGCCGCCTTCAACAGGTCGAACATCTCCACTCTGGAGTCCTCGTTCTTCGAGTCTCTGGTAATCAGTCGCTGCCAGATGGTGTGTGCGACCTTGACCTCGGGTGTGTCCTCTGCCGTGTATATCTTCACGTTGTGATCGATGAACGGGAGGACAGCATTGAGGGTAGTCGTCTTCCCGGATGCGGTCTCTCCGGATACCAAGCAGGACATACCTGACTCTAGCCCTAGCCAGATATAGGCAGCCATCTGGGCGGATAGTGTCTTCCACTTGATCAACTGGATGATTGAGATAGTTTCCTCGGCGAACTTCCTGATAGTGAACGAAGAGCCTTGGATCGACACGTCGTCGCTGTAGATGATGTTTATTCTCGAGCCGTCCAGAAGGGCCCCGTCGACGATTGGCTTGCTGTCGGAGACAGGTCTCCCGATTCGCTCTGACATCGATCTGAGGTACTTGGTGAGTAGTTCCTGGTCCCTGAATGCGATGTTCGACGTCAGCATCGGGAATACCTTGTGGTCCATGTTGATCCTCGTAAGCCCGATGGAGTGTATGTCCTCTAGCATCTCGTCAGCCAGAAGCGTCTCTAGTGGGCCGTTGTTGACCAGGTCCCTCACTACGACATACTTCAGCCGGTCGAGTTGCTCTGGCGTCACCTTCAGTGGCGCCTCTCCCATTCCGATGAGTTCCCTGGCTTGGTTAACCAGGGGATTCGACAGAAGAGAAGATGACGTGGTCGTCGTCATCTCGTCCATCATCTCGTGGATCATGGCGATGAACTCGGCGTCGTTGTCGAAGCGTTCCTTCTGAGGGGCATCTCGGAGGAGCCTCTCTACGATTTGGTCCCTGATGTCCTCCTCCTCTGGATCGATGGTTGGCTCTAGGCCGTACCAGAAGGTGTTACCGGCACCCTCTGCCCCCTCTGGAGGGGAGTAGACGTGCGCGAAGCAGGGTGGCCTGGTTGCGTAAATCAGGTTCCGTGGGCTGACGCTCTTCGCATCCCTGTCTAGGGGACCGTAGTATATCGGTCTGGAGCCGTGCTCTGCTTCGAAAGTCTCCACCCATTCTCGAATGTGCGGGTATTCGGCCATAAGACCGCCCAAGTCACCTGGCTCGATCTTGAATTTCGGCTCTTCTGGCTCTTGATCCCCTTCCTGCTCTGTGACCATTCAAACACACCTCATGCAACTGCTGTGATATCCACGATGAATCCCATCTCTGGCATCACCTTCCACCCTATCCTCTCTGTGACTGGTCCGGCTGCCCTTAGGAACCTGGTTACTCCCACGGTTCTCACCATCTGCCCTCCGACGACTGCAGTCATCATATCCAAGACTATTTCAGCTGAATTCTTCATGTCCCTGAGAGTATCTCCGTCCATCTCATCGGGATCGATCGTGAGGATCAGGGTTCTTCCCTCTGATGTGAACTTCCTAAGGGAACGCAATAGTTCCTTGCCAGACATCTCCTCCGGCATCAGCTCCGATGCCCTATCGATGATTACTACCTCTGCCTCCTTCGATGCGGGTGATTCTAGGAGTTCGAGGATTGTCGGTTCCTGTTCGGCGGGCTCGGCTATTACTCCGAAGCTGGAGATCAGGTGGAAGGAGCCGTCGTCTATCCTCTTGTCCAAGTGGTAACCGAGGCTAGAGACCTGCTCGAGCCATCCCCTAGTGGTCAGCTCGGTCGTGAATAGCGACACCCTGACGTCGTTTGCCGTCATGCCGAAAGACATTCTCTGGCCGATGATGCTCTTCCCGGAGCCTATCCCCCCGCAGACGAGCATGAGTGCACGATTTGGGATTGCGGTGCCCATGCTCTGGCCTAGGCTGTCTTGTATGACGCCGAACTCGAAGTTGTCGACGTTAGGCTGGCTTGACAATGCGAACTTCCTCCCTTAGTGAATCTACTCCGGTGTAGCCGGACGCCGTGGATGAGACGCTGACTGTCATCAACAGGTCGTTGTCGCCCTCAGATAGGTCTGAGTCGAGCCCGGAATTGGTGAGTGTGAACTGGACGGTTTCCCCGGGAAGCCATTCCGTGGTAACTCCATCAGTGACTGTCACGGTCATGGTTGCGCCCCCTAGCACAGCACCCACCGAGTTGACGTCCAAGAAGGTGTCCCCTGAGTTCTGGAGGTGTATCTTCGCATTATCGGTCCCCTCCCATGCTATGTTGATGGGGTCGCTAACCAGTGACACACGCGTCCTCACGTCCTCTGCCCCCTGCTTGCCCCTCTCATCGAGAACGTCGTCCATGTCATCCCATGTGTCGAGTAGGATTCCGGAGACTAATGCTGCAACAATCAGCCCAGCGCTGAGGAGTATTAGTTCTGAAGGTCCGCTTCCTGCCACTCTTTTCTCACCTCACGTGATAGTCACGGTCTCCGCGTCGTTGTATTCGTATATAGCAAGGAAGGCCCTGTCTGGGTCACCGTCGATAGCGAATCCGTGAGTGGTGGGATCCAATGGGAAAGCATCCGTGGATAGTTGCTCTCCGGGGAAGAGGTACAGATTGGTGCCGGAATAGTGGTTCACGAAGGGGGTGAATGGGGTGCCTTGGGCTTTGGTCCCAGTGTCCGAGAGAGTCAAGAAGATGTGTGAGAGGTCTACCGTTTCCGAACCGGTGTTCCTGATGGTTATGGTGTTCTGGTCGTGGAGTGAATCGATGTCTATTGTTGCTGTTCCGTCTCCACATGAGGCGATGGTGACCGTGTTATCCCCTGTAGAGTAGTCGTCACCTGGATTCACTATCGATGCCGAAGTTACGCCCCCATCGGTGGCTGATACGCTAAGGGTCAACCCGGTTCCTGCACCGGTGGTCGTGCATGTCACAGGGCCATCGGCATATCCTGTTCCTGCAGTGGTCCCTAGGCTGACCGTTAGAACTGGTCCCGTTGATTCGACCTTGTCTGTCACGCTTACGAGTATCACTTCTGGTTCGCTCAGCTCGAACTCGGAGTTCTTAACGGACTCGTCGATGCTCTCGACCATGGTCACGGTGGCCATTCCGAACACCATTATGAAAACGGTGCCGACGACCATTGCCC
>CAYFGC010000035.1:0-13647 GCA_964342625.1 uncultured Candidatus Poseidoniales archaeon
TATCTCGAACCAAGAAAACCACCCATTAGAACTACGCATGAGAAGGGGATAAGTAGACCTGGATCCAAGTCAAGCCTACCAGCAAGACTCGCACCACCCAACCCAGCGAGCGAGTTTAACCAGACGAAAAGGGAGGTGGTTGCAGCTGCCTCCTTCGCTGTAGCCCACCTACCTAGCATTAGAGCAGGTAGAAGGAAGATGCCACCTCCCAAGCCTATCACTCCACTGGCCAAGCCAATCACCCCTCCGACTGCCATGGCCTTGGTAGCACTGGGTCGAACCGCCTCGCTGACACCTGCGTCACCCGAAGCCAATCGCCAAGCAGCTACGATCAATGCGGCCGATAGCAGGGCATCGTACACATCCCCTTCCACTAGCATGAATCCTCCAAGGGCAGCCATGGGCACGCTTGTGGAGATGAATGGGAGCGACAGACTCCTGACATGATGTCCAGACTTGTGGTAGTGCCAGAAGGCAATCCCGGACACAATGAGATTTAGAGACCAAGCATATTGCTTGAGCCAAATCGACTCCGATGCTGCAAATGTCGTCATCGACAGGACAGCCAGGTATCCAGAAGCCCCCCCGAGCCCAACCGATGAGTACAGGGATGCCACTGCGAAGAGGGCCAATAGGACAAGCACCAACTCAGTGGAAACCACGAGGGCCGCTTTGGGAAGGACACTTCAACTCCACCGTTTCTCGACATCCATGGAGAAGGGTGTCTCTCTGGAGCGGGCATTGAAGATAGCGAACCACATCCCCATGGAAAGAGACCCAGAGACCCTGCCTCTTGAACAGGCAACGGGTAGGGTACTGTTCGATGATCTCAGCTCTCTGGTGGACGACCCACGTTTCGACAACTCTGCCATGGACGGGTGGGCCGTCAGAGAAGCAGACTGCCAAGAAACAGGAGTAGTGTTGAGGATAGTTGGAACCAGCCAGGCCGGCTCCGAGGAAGTCCCACTAGTGAGAGAGGGAGAGGCCTGCAGCATCATGACGGGAGCCCCGATTCCAGAGGGTGCCGATGCGATCGTGATGGTCGAGGACTCAACGACTCATGATGGCTCAGTCACTATCAATGGACCAGCTAGGCCCGGATTCATTCGCAGGAGGGGCGAGAACCTAACTCAAGGAGAACAGCCCTTGAAATCTGGCAACATTCTCACTCCATCTGCTATTTCCCTGGCAGCAACAATGGGCCACGACAGAGTCTCCGTGGTTAGACAACCTTCGATAGCAGTGATAGGAGTAGGGGATGAGCTGACGCCTCCGGGGGAGCCTCTCTCGGAGAATTCGATTTACGAGTCCAATACATTCGGAATCTCCTCCCTCGTGAAGAAGATGGGTGGAGCTCCACGGAGATCCGAACTGATTAGAGACAGCATTGACGATCTTAGGGAAGCCCTCGACGAGGCAGCGGAGTCGTGCGATGCCATAATCACTAGCGGAGGAGTCAGTATGGGCCAGTGGGACATCGTCCGACAGATAATGGAGCAAGAGGGTGACATCAGGTTCTGGAGGATTATGATGAGGCCCGGAGGTCCCCCGCTCTTCGGCTCTTGGAAGGGAAAACCGCTCTTCGGACTTCCAGGCAATCCAGTAAGCAGCCATGTGGTCTTCACGGTCTTGGTCGCACCTTGGATGTCAAAGAGCATGGGAATGGGAGAAGCCAATGGCCCCAGTCTTGCAAACAGGGTACGGGTCACCATGCAGGAACCACTGAAGGGAGCCCCTGGGAAACTGTGCATGAGGAGGATCTCAATCAAGCAGGAGGGTGACAAGTTGGTAGCATCTACGAGCACCCACCAAGGAAGCGGGAACATTCACAGCATGGTTGCCCACAATGGACTATCCCTACTCCCCCCTGATACGAGTTGTGAAAAGGGCGACACTATCGATGCCCTATGGCTATTCTGAGCCATTAACCCTAATAGCGCCCGATTCCGATCCCCCTCATGTCTGCAAACAGAGGGAGGCAAAGGACCCTTGAAGCATTCCGAGAAGACTGCACATGAATGGATTGAAAGGAGCGCGCCGTGACTGCTTACTCTGGCCGAGGTGATGCGATGTCTGATAAGAAGAAGAACGGCTTCTCCAAGGATGGTTGGATAGAGGTAAAGGGAGCCCGAACTCACAACCTCAAGGACATTGACGTCAGCATCCCAAGGGGGATGTTCGTGGTGATATCTGGAGTTTCTGGCTCAGGAAAGTCCAGCCTCGCATTCGACACACTCTATGCAGAGGGGCAGAGGAGGTATGTGGAGAGCCTTAGTTCCTATGCGAGGCAGTTCCTGGGTCAGATGAAGAAGCCCGATTGTGATTCAATCGAGGGACTATCCCCCGCCATCAGTATTGATCAGAAGCAGGGTAGCCACAACCCTCGTTCAACCGTAGCCACAGTTACTGAGATGATGGACTACATGAGGCTCCTTTGGGCGAGAGTTGGCATCCCACACTGCCCCGAATGCGACCGTGAGGTCAGCAGGAGAACCGTTCAGGAGATAGTAGACGACGTCCTGTGGAGATTCGAAGGCCATGGAATTGCAATCTGGAGCCCTACGATTAGGAACAGGAAGGGTACGCACGCAGACTTGTTTACTGCACTGGTAGACCAAGGCTACCTAGCCGGTAAGGTAAACGGAAGGGAGACAAGCTTCGAGGACCCACCTCGTTTGGAGAAGAACTTGAGGCACGATATCGACGTGCGAATCGACAGGATGCTCTTGACTCCGGCCAACAGACAGAGGCTCACAGAAGCGATAGAGTCGGGCTTGCGACTCGGGGCAGGATCAGTCGCAGTAGAGAGCCTCAGCGCGCCCAAGCCTGGGGAGGACAACTCGGACGAGCAGAGATTCAGAACAGAGGAGGGCGAGGTAATCGCCTACTCGGAGGAGTTTGCCTGCCCTAACCACGGGGCGTTCCTGCCTGAAATGAGTCCACGGGTGTTCTCTTTCAACAACCCATTGGGAGCATGCCCCACTTGCCAGGGCCTCGGGGTGGAGAGGTCATTCTCACATGAACTGGTTATCGATAGAAATGCGACAGTGGGCGAAGGATGCATAAGGCCATTCCGACGCTCAATGATGTCCGGATGGTACCGCAGCCAGATGACTCAGACCTGCGAACACTTCGGCATCCCAACAGATGTACCATTCGGGGAACTGGATGATGACAGTAGGGACATCATGCTCAATGGATCAGGTGGAGAATCGATTGACTTCGAATTCAACTCAGAGAAGGGATCTTCCTACACAATGTCCAGGCCATGGGAGGGGGTCTTCTCCAGACTCGCCCGCACATACAAGGACACGAGCTCGGAGCGAACCAGATCCCGCCTCTCTTCTTTCATGACCGATGAGCCATGCACAAACTGTCTTGGCGACAAACTCAACGATGCTGTATGCAAGGTCACGGTGGGTGGCATTAATCTGCCTGGGCTATCGAAGTGCAGCGTTCTTGAGGCTCTCGCTGTGGTGCAGAACTGGAGACTCGGTGGCTTGGACGGCACATGGGAGAAGCTGGACCGCGAAGCCCCCTCTAGCATCACTGTAAGCGCTACTGAGAAGCTGGATGAAAGGTCAATGTACATAGGGAAGGAGATAATCAAGGAGATAGAATCCAGGCTTCGTTTCCTAGCTCTGGTTGGTTTGGACTATCTGACGTTGGACAGGAGGGCCAACACCCTCTCGGGAGGTGAGAGCCAGAGGATTCGCCTGGCAACTCAGATAGGGACTCGCCTCACTGGTGTCATGTACGTCCTAGACGAACCCAGTATCGGACTCCACCCCAGGGATAACGACCGACTACTGGAGACGCTGAGGGAACTAACCGAACTCGGCAACACTCTACTGGTCGTTGAGCATGACGAAGCCACCATGAAGCAGGCAGATTGGCTAGTAGATCTAGGACCCGGAGCCGGCAAGGACGGAGGGAGGTTGATCGTCAACGGGACCTACGACGAGCTACTAGCCAACGAGGAAAGCCTGACTGCCGCTTACCTATCTGGAAGGCAAAGCATCCCAATACCAGAGGACAGGGTCGAGCCGACAAAGGACAGATGGGTCACAATCTCCGGAGCCAGACAGAACAACCTACAGGACATCGAAGTCGAAATCCCGATGGGTTGCATGGTGGCGGTAACGGGGGTTTCCGGCTCAGGCAAGTCATCGTTGGTCACGGAAACCCTCGCGCCTGCCCTCCTGAGGGAACTACATGGGTCCGAAGCAACCCCTGGGGCAGTGGATTCCATTTCGGGTTTGGAAATGGTCGACAAGGCCATCGTGATCAACCAGTCCCCGATAGGGCGAACGCCGAGGTCTAACCCAGCAACCTACACGGGAGCCTTTGGCCCGATAAGGGAACTATTCTCCCAGACGAAGATGTCCAAGGAGAGGGGGTACGAGCCAGGGCAGTTCTCGTTCAACGTCAGAGGAGGCAGATGCGAGGCTTGCAGCGGAGCAGGCTCGACAAAGCTGGAGATGAACTTCCTACCAGATGTTTGGGTGACTTGCGATGTCTGCAAGGGGAAGAGGTACACCCGTGAGACCCTCGAGGTCAAGTGGAGGGGCAAGACGATTCACGACATCCTGGAGATGAGCGTCGACGAGGCATGCGAGTTCTTTGAGAACCAACCAAGGATACACAAAATCGTCCAGACGGTGAGCGACGTGGGTCTAGGATACATTCGACTAGGGCAGCCCGCGACGACCCTATCGGGTGGGGAGGCCCAGAGGGTCAAGCTTTCCACAGAGCTCCATAAAACTCCCAGAAAGCACACCTTCTACATCCTCGACGAACCTACCACAGGCCTCGCCCTGTCCGACGTGCACCAACTCATCGGAGTCCTCCTCAGGCTAAGGCGAAACGGACACACCGTGATAGTCATCGAGCATCACCTAGATGTCATCAAGTGCGCAGATTGGATAATCGACCTCGGTCCAGAGGGTGGAGAGCTAGGAGGGGAAGTGGTGGCAGCAGGGACACCCGATGAAGTAGCTCGAGAACCCGGTAGCTACACTGGGCAGCATCTGATTGGGATGTTCTGACGGATTCCGTGCCAACCCTTGAGAAGGGCCACGCCAACGGATTACCATGTACAGGTCGCGTAACCCGGCGCTGAACGACTCAACCTTCGAGAAGTCCGCATACAAAGGGGCCTCTTGGTGGGAAGACTACCAGTCGAACATGATGACGATAGAGGGGGTGGCCGAGAAGACAGGCCTCCTGCTCATCATCACCGCAACCACAGCCCTTGCAACCGCATTCTCCATGCCTGAATCCGCGCCATTGATCTTCTTGGGTGCTCTTGGCGGATTCATTATGGCAATGGTGATCATCTTCTCAGGTTCCAAGAACCCCGCCCTAATATGCACCTATGCCGCCCTAGAGGGATTGGTGATCGGGGGGCTAACTTGGTATGTCGAGGTGGGCCTGAATCTTCCCGGAATCGGAATAGCCGCTGCCATACTGACGTTCATGATACTGGGGGGCATGCTTGCGATTTATCGTGCTGGCCTCATTAGTTGGGACAGGAACCTGGCAATTGCGGTAGGGTCCTCACTCTTCGCCATCATCATGATCTACATCTTCTCGTTCGTGGGGGCGGTAACGGGTTGGTTCCATGTCCCATACATCCACGGTGCAGGGCCCGTGGGAATTGGCTTCTCGTTGTTCGTCATCGGAATAGGGGCACTTTGCCTGGTCGCCGACTTCGACTTCATCGAGAAGGGAGTCGAGAGGGGGGCTCCGAAGCAGATGGAGTGGAGGGCCGCCTTCGGCCTCATGATTACACTGATTTGGCTCTATATCGAAGTACTGGAGTTGCTGGCGAAGGTCGCCATAGCATCGAGGCGCTAGAAGATGCAAACCGACCTCATCCTCGCTCTCGCCGCTGCGGGTGTCGCCCTCGGCCTCTTCGAGGGGATCCGCCCCGGCCCACTTCTCACAATGGTGATCCGCGAGACCCTAACGGGAGGGTGGTCAGCAGGAGCAAGGGCCGCATCCGCACCGATATTCACCGACGGCCCCCTCATCATCGTCAGCGTCTTCCTATCGGGATGGGTTGCAGAACAGCCCTCGATCCTGTTCCTGATATCGCTACTTGGGGCAGGCTTCTTGGTTTGGTTTGGGGTAGACTGCTTCAGGATAGAGCCACCTGACCCGGAGATAGCACAGGAGGAGGTCACGGGTTCTTTCAGGAGGGGTGTGATGACCAACCTGCTGAACCCGAACGTCTACGTCTTCTGGTTCCTAATCGGCGGTCCTCTGATGGCCTCCGCCGCGGCCGAGGAACCGCTCGCACCAGTAGCCTATGCCATCTCATTCCTCGTTTCCATAATCATCGTGAAGGTCACAATCGCTTACTTCTTCGATCGTACTAGGGGGAGCCTCTCACCCCGAGGGTATCGCTTCGCCCTCGGGATATGCGGTATCGGGATGTTCGCATTCGCCGCTGGGTTCGCTTACCAGGCATACGGGCTCGTTCCAGAGATTTTCTGAACGCGAATCACAGGGTGCTTGGTCCGCCTATCGGCATTTCCTGCACCGTCACACCAGACCGTAGGGAGGGTCCCACCGAAATGGTCCCGTATATCCCCTGGTCGACTATGTTGTGGGAGAGCCCGAACCAAGCGCGTCCGTGCGCATCGACTAGTATGTCGATGAAGTCCCCGAACCCCCCGCATCTGTTGTAACCGCAGTCTTCGGTAATGTCCAACGGGTCTCCAACCTCATTTACCTGCACCGTGGTAATCAGAGGCATATCGCTGAAAGCATCAGTGATCATCCCAATGTACCCATTCCAATTGTCCCCTCCAGAATCCCCGATATATGCGAACGCAACCATGCCCGAGTCACCAGCAGCAATGGCAGGGAAGCCGGTTCCATTCAGCCCAGCAGGGGGGGCGATCATAATTGGGTCGCTCCAACTTCCCCCCTCGTCAGTGGAATAGCTGTAGTAAGGCATGTTGTCCAACCCGATCCACATTGCATGGACGTTGTCATCCTCATCAGGGTAGACCTGTGCCTCCTCGAAGTTCCAAGTATTCGCCGTACCCGTGGTTTCGGTCGGAAGTGGGTGCTCAGACCATGTGAGACCCCCGTTTGTGCTCTTGTAAATAGAGTACCCTTCCCCATTGCAACCGGGATTTCCCCGGTAGAAGTTCCCATTGTTTGAGCCCACCATGTGACCAGTCAGACCACCGCTGTTGCAGTCGGTAGGCGCACCTGGAACCTCCGGCCCCCAGGTCGCCCCGCCGTCATTGCTAGTCGAGCAAACGGGGTATGGGTAGTTCCCATTCACGCAGAACACCCATGTGGTGGAGTGAAAGAGTGCTGGATAAGGTGAGGACGCAATCGTTTGATGGTCTTGAACCGACCAACCAGTAGCTACGGAGGGAAGCAGCGGGAACCAAGATTCTCCTTCATTATCCGACCATTCAACTGTCATGCCAGCAAGAGCATGCATGTCGAATTTCATTATCCTATCAGTCCATGGATCCACATACACATACGGGTCGTTGCTGTTGGGAACCGGCGCTAACACATTGTAGACATCCTCGCAGACATAGTCACTGAGGTTAGTCATCCCAATCAACCCAGAACACCGAATAATCGCTGTAGACCCCAACTCCCCATTACCCCAACTTGTCATGTACAGGTTGTCCTGTGATGTGATTCCGATAGTCGGCTCGAAGGTCGAGAAACCCATTCCATAGTATGTTCCAATTGCACACACTGGAGCATTCCCATCAGTTAGATTCCCGGCTTCGGGATTCAGAGTTGCATCCGTAGCGTTAGCGAAGTGGTACCATGTCGTGTTGCTAATCGAGCCGCCCTGTTCCGAGCATAGAGTATCGAACAAACCCTGCTCCTCAATGACCTCATTGTCTTCCCCGAAGCACCCACTCACAGAAGCTAAAAACATGAGAGAAACAATACTCAGGGGCGCGACTCTCATGACATAGCGGCTGAGCCATCCCTAAATCAGTTGAACGGATTATCCTCGGAATCGGGAAACAATGAATTCGATGACCAAACAAATTAGATTCGACGAAGGGTTTTGTTGAAATTACATCACATGAACGGAGAAATTGTGAGATACGCCCCATTATTGCTCGTGGTGTTGATTGTCAGCGCCCCAGGGTCGATCGGAGTGATAGAACAGTCGCAGACAATCGACACCTCGAAGATGAGCTCAGAATTGCTATCCACGCTCGACTCGGAAGAGAGGATAGAGGCAATAGTACAATTCCACGACTCCCCGGGAGATTTTACTTGGGAAATCGTCGAATCCATCGGAATAGAGGTAATCTCGAAAATGAGCGTCCTTCATGGCGGCCTCATTACAGGTAGCGGCGAGGAAATATCGGAACTCTCCACCAGGGCCTTCGTCAGTCATATCGAGGCAAACGTCCCTATCGAGCACTTCTATCTGCCCGGCGATCAGAGCGACCACGAGTCAATGATGCACGAGACGGTCAGGTGGGTCAATGCCAGCTTGGCTTGGCATAGAGCGATAATCGGAACGGATGGGGTGTTGAAGACCGAGAGCGACCTTTCTCTTTCAGAGTACGATGGAAAAGGCGCTACGGCTGTGGATTTGGATACTGGTATAGATGGGGAGCATCCAGACTTCGATTGCGGAGAGCCTTGGACTGGTGAGAAACTCATCTGGTCGGCAAAGTGGACAGGGTTAGCTTGGGTAGACGCCCCTAACTGCAACTCGGACACTTCCAGTGGCCATGGGACTCACGTGGGGGGGACAATCGCAGGGAACGGCGATGCTTCAGGGGGCAGGAGACTCGGTACTGCGAAGGGAGCAACCATAGTAGCCCTCGGTACGGGAGATGGGGCTTCCATCTTTGCCGCCGTGGAGGGATTGGAGTGGACATACGAGCATAGCAGGCCAGGACTAAACGAGTTCAACATCCGTGTCGTCTCCAACTCTTGGGGTACCAACGGGGATTACAACCCCTCCAATGCGGTAACTGTGCTGACTGACATGCTCACCTACGACAACAACGTAGCTGTAATTTTCGCAGCCTCCAACAGCGGTGGCAGTGGAGATGAGACCGAGGACGACCTCAGGACCAACATGTACGCCAACACCCCCTCTGCGATCTCCGTCGCCGCATTAGTGCACGAAGGAAACGCCGTGACTTCCTTCTCCAGCCGAGGCTGGATGACCCAACAGCACACTTGGCCAGATATCGGTGCCCCTGGTAGGAACATCTGGGCGACTGCCCCCCGAGCGACGGCAATCGACGCTTCTACAAGGACTCAGGGCGATCTGTACTACATGGCCATCTCTGGAACAAGCATGGCCACACCGCACATCGGAGGAATAGCGACTCTCCTTCTAGCAGCAGCCCCATCCCTGGGAGTCGCGGATTACCAAATCGAAGATCACGACCACCTAGAAAGCCTGTACTTCAATGACACCGCGAAGGGAATCCAATTCGATGACTGGGAGGATAGGAATGAATCGAGAGTCCACGAGGTGGAATTGATACTGGAATTGACCTCGCACTATGATATTCTCCGCAACTCCTGCGAGGAGGGCAATGACGACGACCCATGTAACGACATTCCCGATGATTGCCACGTCTCGGAGCAGACCGAAAGATGCCATGACTGGAGGGTAGGCCACGGCTTGGTCGATACTGACAGGGCTTTGGCGCTTTCTCGGACCCTGCAAGTGATGAGGGACCCTAATGAGGATGGTTTCCTGGACTTCCCGCAGGTCACGGTGTGGGACGCATTCAAGCACTATGAGAAAATAATGGACACGCGGGAATTACCATTGCAGACAGATCAACTGAGGCATGCATGGAAGGGCGAATGGAGCCATTTCAACAACGGCCCGACGAGCACCTTCGGAACCTATGCGACCGAGGATAGGCACTATGTCTGGGTCCCGAATGGAACCTATGAGATGCAGATCGCCTTCAGTTCGCTTGATTGGGATTCCAACACGGCCCAAATAGCCCAAATCAGGCCGAACGTCGATCTTGGTTCGGATGGCAATGACGATGCCCAGGGCCAGGGGACAGTCGTCGGCGACACCATCCACATCATTCTGGAAGTAGAACCGGAGCACTGGGGCGAATGGACGGAGTTCGACGTAACAGGAACCGCCATCTCTCTCCCGGTAACCGGGGTACTCTCCGGTTCGGAGTTCATGGAGCCCCGAGTCCCCTACACATTCGATGTCCTACTCACTCTGGATGTTTCCAAGCAGCAGACATTAGAGGTGCCTCTGAGATATGACGGGTACTCTGACCTAGACCCAGCACAGCCATCAGACCTGTATGACCCGGACTCCTCGTTCGACCTCCTGATGGTAAGACCAGTCTATGACGAGAGCATGATCCCTCCATATGAAGAAAACACTGCAATATCTGCGAAAGCCAAGTCGGCCATTCTCCCAGTAGTGGCATTCGGGACCACGTTTTTCCTACTGGCATCATTAGTGGGACTTTTCCTGTGGATGAGAGAACTGGGGAGGTACGAGGACGAGGCCCTAGAATCTGAGGTGCAAGACCAGTAGGGTCCGCCTACTTCCAACCATTCTCTAGAATTGGGGGTATCGTCTCCAAGACCGACTCCCTCGGATCCTTCCACTTCATCCCCAGATCCCTCTCCGCAGGGGACGCATCCCAGAACAGCCTCTTCCCCAAGTGCATCCTCGCCCATGAGAGGCTAACCTTGGGATGGAAGACCGAGACTACTAGGGAGAGCAAGTAGGGGATCTGGCGAGTGGGAACTCTCAGTGACGGGTTATCCGAATTAATCGCTCTGGCGATTTCCTTCCACCACATCTGACCCGAGACGACGAGATACCTCCCGGCATCCTCTCCCTTGGTAAGTGCCCTGACATGGGCCTCGGCTACGTCCCTCACATCAACTATGCTAATGTGCATGGGGATCACGAAGGGGATTTCACGCCGTAGGAGCATCATCAGGAACGATGGGCTCCCTTCGAGGTGCCTCTTTGATAGCGGCGGCCCCAGCACTACGCACGGATTGATTGTAACCATCCGCACCCCATCCTTCGTGGAATGCCAGTCCCTGACCAACCTCTCGGCGCTATATTTCGCTAGTCCGTACGGGTTTTCCTCGATTGTTGCATCATCAGCCCACGTATCTGTGGTCAGAGTCTGACCATCCTTCCACGAGCTAGGCCTAATCGCAGCAGTTGAGGAGGTGTGAACAAGGCACCTCACTGTTCCCGACGCATCAATCGCATCGAGTACGTTCCTCGTTCCGACCACGCTGGGGTCGACAATCTTCTCCTGGGCCCTCTTCGATTTCAGGACTACCACCGCTGCGGTGTGAATCACAGAATCACATCCCGCCACGGCTCTTTGGACCGATTCGCTATCTAGGAGATCCATCTCAACGATCTCCAAACTCCCCCCATCCGAAACAGATAGCGATTCGAGGTGACTGACCCTCTCAGGATCCGAAGAGTCCCTCACCGTAGCCCTAACGCTCAGTCCCCTGGAAAGCAGGTTGGCGACTATGTGGCTTCCGATGTATCCGCTGGCTCCTGTAACCAATACCGTGCCCGAGGAGTCTGCCACCATGCTATTCCTTGGCCACCGACTCGTCTTTGTTTTTGCGGGAGCCAGAGAAGTCTGGGGACCACCAATTGGCTCTGCCCATCAGCCTCATTGCCGAAGGTACGACAATCGCACGCACTATGGTGGCGTCCACGAATACCGCTACGGCGAGTGCGAAACCAATCGACTTGATGATCATCACATCGGCGAAGATGAACCCCGAGAAGACGGCGATCATTATCGCAGCTGCCCCGGTAATCAGCCTCCCAGATGCCTGCAGTCCCTCTGAGACCGCACGGGTGTTGTCCTCCGTCTCCAACCATGACTCATGAATCCTAGAAAGCATCAGTACTTCGTAGTCCATAGAAAGCCCAAATGCAATCCCGAAGACAAGGGGGGGCACCATCAGATCGAGAGGCTGGGGGGTGAAGTTCAGTGGGCCTGCCAACAAGCCATCTTGGAATACAACCACAATCAGACCGAAGGAGGCAGAGATGGATAGTATGTTCATGAAGACCGCCTTTATTGGCACTAACACGGAGTGAACCTGGAACCAAACCAACACCATAGTGACAAGAAGAACGAATGCCAAGGCCACCGGAATCCTCTCACTGAGATGTTCCTTCATGTCGACCTCGTAAGAGGTCCAGCTCCCAACAAGGATATCCTCTTGGCTGGAGGAGGTGAATTTCCTGACATCCTTGATCAATCGCTCGGCCTCGTCACTCCCACTGGGATACTCGATTGGGACGCTAATCATCGCCACAGAATTCGAGACTGTTGTCGTCCACTCAATTCGTAGGTCCTCTGGCCAATCTGATAGTTCGGTGTCGAAGAGAGACGGATTGCAAAGAGGGTGACTCACGCCAATCACCCCCTCAACGGTTGCCACTCCTTCGCATACCTCTGCCACTTCTGAGGACAGGGACTTCGAGAACGGATCCTGACCCTCGTCGAAAACAATCACCAATGGGACCACCGAGGCCGTAAAGGCGGGGAACTCCTCCTCTAGAATCTCGTACGCCTGCCTAGACTCTAGGTCGGGAGGCAGGGTGTCAAGGCCACCGGCAGTCAACTCCACATGGAGGAATGGCACTCCCAGTAGGAGTAGGAAACCCATCGAAGGGACAAGCCATCCGATGGGGTTCTTCATGACCCTCTTGGAGAACTTCTCCCAGAACCTGCCCTCATCTTGCCCCCATGGGAGGGGGACTGGGAGCCTGTCAATCCCATGCCCGACTAGTGAGAGCAACGCTGGTAGAAGAGTCAGTGAGTAGATCAAGGCCCCTAGTACTGCAAGGAATGCCCCCATTCCCATTGACGGCATGTGAGTGGCCGTGAAGTAGAACAGGGTGCAAAGCCCAACGGCTACGGTGGCTCCCGAGAAAAGAATCGCTCGACCCGCGGTTGACATCATGGTCGCTATCGCTCCCTCGACGTCCTGACCCTTCCCAAGCTCCTCCCGGAATCTGCTAATCATGAACAGGCTGTAGTCTATCGAGACCGCAAGTCCGATCAGCGTGATCATCGACACCGAGTACTGGGTCATCGAAAACCAGCTTGAGATGAAGTACGACAAACCAGTAGCCATGGGGAACATGCACAATGCCACTGCCATGGGCAAAAGGGAGGCTACTACGGTTCTGAAAACGAAGAGGAGGATGATCAGTGAGAGCGGGATGCCAATTATCTCCGCTCTAATCTGATCGTCCTTAAGCATCCTATCGAAGTCAGTGTCAATGATCATACTGCCAGTAACTAGGACCTCCATTTCGTCGCTATCCACGGCATCCCTGATTGCCCCCAACTCCCCTGCAATCTCCTCCTCGGTGCCATTGAATTCCACGAACGCAGCGACTCTGTGACCATCGATTGAGACGTGACGAGCTAGGTGCCCTGGGTCATCCGGATTGTCATAGGCGAGGCTAATCACCAGCACATCTAGCGAAATCGAATCCAGGCCCTTCAGGGACTCCCTCACCTCTTGCTCGAATTCAGGGTCATCCCATTCCAGAGATTCGTGGGTGAAGATGTAGTTCACGCTGTTCGTCGATACGATCGGGAGCTCCTCACTGACCAG
>CAYFGC010000036.1:0-13337 GCA_964342625.1 uncultured Candidatus Poseidoniales archaeon
TAATCGCCGCTATTCATCTGATATCGTCCGGCCGCGTGACAGTTTCCAATTTGAAGTATTCGATTGAGGGAAAATTATTGGTTCAGAGGGATTAACAATATCTTCTTCATCGGAGAAGCCGAGAACATGGATTTTGAAGAGACTGATGAGCAGAGCATGATTCGAGAGATGGTCAGGGCTTTCGCAGAGGAAACGCTGGCTCCGACATGCCTTGACAGGGACAAGGAGCAGCGTGCACCACTCGAAGAATGGTTGGAATTCTGCGAAAGCACAGGCCTCCAGGGAGTCACGATTCCTGATGATTACGGAGGAAGTGAGATAGATGCTGTTTCTGAATCCATCATTGTCGAAGAGTTGGCAAGAGTTGACCCCTCTTTCTCGGTGATGTATTGCGTCCATGTCGGACTGTGCTCCATGACCATTGCTTTACATGGCAATGAAGAGCAGAAGAGGATTTACCTGCCTAGATTGGCTGGAAACGAGATTGGGGCCTACTCACTCTCAGAGGCAGGTGCGGGGACGGACGCTGCGGCACTTGGTTGCAAGGCGAAAATTAGCGAAGATGGGAAACACTACATATTGAATGGAGAGAAGATGTGGGTTACGAACGGAGCTAGTGCGGAAATCTACGTGCTCTTCGCTAAGGACGTTGACCATCCTGATTATGGGAAGAAGAAACATGGTGGGACCACTGCATTCATTGTTGAGAAGTCTTTCGAAGGATTTTCGGTTGGCAAGAAGGAGGACAAACTGGGCATCCGTTCCAGCGATACTTGCTCATTGATCCTTGAGGACTGCATGGTGCCAGTTGAGAATGTCCTAAAGGGGCCCGGAGAAGGTTTTCCGATTGCAATGAACGCATTGGACAACTCGAGGATCGGTATTGCGGCTCAGGCTCTTGGAATCGCACAGGGTTCCTTCGAAGCTGCCCTAAACTATGCACATGAGAGAGTAGCCTTCGGAAAACCAATCGCACATCATCAGAGTGTCGGAAATTATCTCTCAGAAATGGCCACAAGAACCACTGCGGCGAGACTGATGGTTTACAAAGCGGCATTGGCAAAAGAAAGGCATTACGGAGGGGGCGCTCCAAGACATACAAAAGACGCAAGTATGGCAAAATTGTTCGCTGGGGACACTGCGATGTGGGTGTCTGAAAGAGCGGTCCAAGTCCTTGGAGGTTATGGTTACACGACCGATTTCCCGGTTGAGAGGTTCTTCAGAGATGCCAAAATTACTCAGATATACGAGGGAACGCAAGAAGTCCAGAGGATTGTCATCAATAGGGCCATTTCCCCGGAGTAGTGGTTTATCGAGTGTTCCCAATAGAGAAGGTCAGAAGTTGCTTTCCATCATTGGAAAGAATTGTTGGAGAAAGGGAGGCGGTTTTCTTTGATGGTCCAGGAGGTAGTCAAGTTCCATCTTCGGTTACGGAAGCAATGAGCGATTACCTATTGAGCAACAATGCGAATACTGGGATGAGTTTTGCGACATCATTGGAGACTGATGAGATAATTTCGGAGGCATTGCAGGCATGTGCAGATTTCATTGGTTGCGATGACCCTGCAGAGATTGTCTTCGGACAAAATATGACAAGTCTGAACTTCCAACTAGCTGGTGCTCTTAGTAGGACTTGGGGGCCTGGGGACGAAGTTGTAGTAACGAGACTAGACCATGATGGAAACGTAGGTCCATGGTCTCTAGCAGCCGAGTGGTCTGGAGCCAAACTAAGAAAGATCGGAGTAAGAAAAGAAGACTGCACTTTGGACATGGAGTCAGCTTATGAAGAGATAACGGAAAAAACAGTTCTGGTCGCAGTTGGTGCTGCTTCCAACCTATCTGGAACAATTAACGATGTGAGGAAAATCATAGAAATTGCACACGGAGTTGGTGCTGAGGTGGTCGTTGATGCAGTCCATTTCGCACCTCACTCACTTATCGACGTCTCTGACTTGGGGTGCGATTTCCTACTTTGTTCGCCGTACAAGTTCTTCGGGCCACACCAAGGAATACTGTGGGGAAAGAAAGATCGTTTGGAGGAGCTCCCTGTGGCAAAATTGAGAGTTGCTACTGAGGAGTTACCATTCAGGTGGATGACTGGAACCCAGAGTCATGAAGGGATGGCAGGAACCAAGGCAGCGATCGAACACATCGCATGGATAGGAAGAGAAACAAGTGGCAAACCCGATCTAAGTAGGAGAGAAGCACTAATCGAGGCATATGGTGCTATTGAAGAGTACGAGAGGGGGCTTTGCCTACGGATGCTTGAAGGACTAGGGAGAATCGAGGGGCTCAAAGTCTGGGGAATTACCGAGCCAAGTAGGATCTCAGAAAGGGCGCCAACCGTTTCATTTACGCATTCATCGATGAGTGCAAAGGAAATAGGAGTAAAATTGGCTGAAAGAGGTATTTTCGTATGGGCTGGAAATTTCTACGCACTGGAGCTTACAGAGGCCCTTGGTCTTGAGCCAGAAGGAGTTCTAAGAGCAGGTGTCCTTCACTACAATTCGCTGGAGGAAGTGGATTTCTTCATTGAGTCGGTTGCAGAAGTATTAGGGTGACTCACTCTATCCACTGGTATCTTCTTTGGCCTTCCAAATCCCCTTCCAAGCCTACGCTGACCAAAGCGAACTCAGTGCTGGGTTTCACCACAGAACGCTTCCTCTTCCCCTTGTGTAATGCCTCATAGACTGTCTTGTTGATGGCGTGTCTCGTAGATAGGCGCTCAAAGAGGTGGAATCGGGAGGCAATCTCCCTCCATCCGGGTTGAACGATACCCTCGAACACCTTGGCCTTTGCACCTGAGCCGTATCCACATAGTCCGATTCTATTGGATTCAATTTCTACATCCTCCAAGTAGTCCGATTCCATTGCCGACATCAATGCCAGGAAGATAGAACCGGTGTACTGGTTACCTATTAGGCTCGAAGCTCTTTGAGTCTTCTCGATCCTTTCATCGACGAAGGCGCGGAACTCTCCAGTCTTAGAAATTAGCCTACGATAGGTGTCGTTGGCTTTCTCGAATTCCTCGATCCCATCGGGGGTATCGGCATAGTCTGAAGGCAACGGCTCCGACCCTATCTCTTCTACAATCTTCAACCACATCGGAAGTTCACGCCGATCATGCCTGAATACATCAGGGAACATCCTCTTGCCCTGGAATGCATATGGGAGATGGACTATAATCCGGCTCCATTGGTTGGTCAGGATTTCATCAGAATCTGGGTCGTATCTGCCCTCTTCTATTGCCTTTCTACGGAAATCGATGAAAGCCTGCTTAACCGACTCGGAGTAGCATCTATTTGAGAACTGTCCATCGAAAACTGGAGTATCCTTGTGAATCATTATCTTCTCATTCTCGAAGATCACATCGTTCTTCTTCTTGGAGCGAGGTAGGAGCTTGAGAATCTTTTCTGCCATGTTTGAGGTAATGCTGGCTCCTGATTCCTCGGCTAGTTCCAGTACATTCTCAACTACTGTTCTTGTTTCGACCTCCCTCCTGGGCTTGAAGAAATCGTGAACTGGCATCGTTGAAACCCCCCAGATATCTGGAATTGCCAATAATCTGGGGTTGTGGCGAATCAGTATCGCACCCCCTCCTGCCCCTTGTGTGTACTCTCCAGAAGAGCCGAGGTCGTATTTTGCGTTATCAGCGAAAACGACTATTCCTATTCGATTTCTATCCTCTCCGCCTCTAGCCACCCAGTCAAGGGTGTTATGCATAGCATCCACCGCTCCAATGCAAGCGAATGTCATATCGACAACATCACAGTTTCTGAAGCATTCTTCTCCGAATTTTGGAGAATATCGCTGTTCCAGCATATCCATGATGTAGGTAGCAGTGGGTTTTGCCCCATCTAGGGCTGATTCTGTTCCGAGATAAATTCGTCCGATTGAGGATGGGTCGAGAGAATTTCTGTCGATCAAACGAGAAACGGCGTTTGCCCCCATGGTTGCAGTGTCTTCGTGGACATCTGGAATCGCCATTGCCTCCAGTCCTAATCCTTTGCTGAGTTTACCATAGTCCGCTCCTCTGAATTCGGCGAAGTCCTGCATAGCAAAGTATAGCCTTGGAAAATGCAAGGCTATGTCATCGATTCCTACTTCTGACACGTTTATTCCTTCCTTTCGGAATTGGCCTACATTATGATACCTGTGGAATTACTTCTCTTAAGTGGCACATTAGGCTTGTAACTAGTTTCCGCCGGTGATTTTGCTGATCGAATCCAGAAGTTCTTGTTTCCCTGAGAAATGATCGGAAATGGGGGACAATACTTCTGATAGGCCATCGGCAACCGCCATCTTAGCATCCAATGGGTGTATTGTCCCATCTGAGACTGCGTCTAAAAACGACTGAGCATCCCCCCACTCCGAAGCCTCTCCGTACTTGGGATCAGGGGAGACTGTGATCTTTCCTATTTTAGGAAAAATCACATGTCTAGAAATTTCGAATACTGGGGAGTTTGGATTTCCGACCTCGAGGAATGCCTTGCGCATCTTCGACCTAATTGATTCGGCTTCATCATCCAGGAATATTGCATTTCCGGGGTCTGACTTGGACATTTTGTGATCGAAGGAGTCCATCCTCCCCCCAGGGCCCTTTAGCCCGGATAGCATGGGAGTATGGATGCATGTTGGCTTGATCCAGTGGTTTTTCTCGGCTACCTCCCTCATGTACATGTGTGCCTTTCTCTGATCCATTCCTCCGAATGCGATATCAACCTCCAACTCAAAGATGTCTGCAGCCTGTAGAGCAGGGTAGTAGAATGCTGCTAGATCGTGATCCGAAGAATCCTCTTCTCTGCCCATTATGCTGAATGTTCTGCGAACTCTTGAGAGGCTCATGTTCTTCGAGCACCTTAGCACCCTTTCCCAATACTTTCCCGAATCCATCACCTCGGAGGCATGAACGAATTGAATCTCTCCTGGCCCACTGCCTTCAGTGGGATTTCCGAGAATTGCCCTAAACATCTCAGACATGTACTCTGAAGCTATCTCGATCTTGTCCATGTCCCTCTCGAACTTGTCATTTACCCATGCATGCCAGTCGGCAAGCAAAATGATTACGTTTACTCCCTCGTCAATTAAGTTACTAATTGTATCAGCAAGTATTAACCAACCAAGGTGGGCCTTTCCACTCGGTTCCAGCCCCACATAAGCCACCAGTTCGCTATCTCCGGAGTGGCTTGAACCTCCAGAAAGAACGGACTCTACATGGCTGATTCCAACGACCTCTTGACACCCTGAGAACATCCTCTCGATTCGTTCCCGGGATTCCGAGTCTATTTTCAGAGGCTTTTCCTCGGTCATTTGGCCACCTAGTTGAATAGTTTGTTGAGTTTTTCAGCCCTGCCCTTAGCCTTAGTATTGTCATTGGCCTCGAGAAGCGCTTCAATCTCACTAATCAGAGACTCTGCCTGATCTTTCTTATCCTCTGTAATACTTTCTGACATCTCCATGAAATGCTTTGCTGCAGAGACTGCTGACTTGGCTTTGGATGCCTTCTTTGCCCATTCCTTAGCCTTATCTCCTCTTTGTTTAGAATTGTAACCAGTGGCCTTGTCCAAGAAGGCTGTCCACCTCTTCCTATCTTCCATGGCTGACTTCATCGCATCCGAGTTCTCGAAGTCAGGTGGGACATTTGTGACATCGACTATCATCGCTCCATTTTCATATCTGGCTTCAATGGATGTCATTACCCCATGTGAAGCCTCGAATGATTTGTCCGTAGAGCTTTCTACTTGATCGAAGAACTCCTTTGCAAGGGCTGCCAGACCGCCGCTGCCCTCTACTTCCTTGATTAATCCCCTGCGAACGTCGAATCGCTCCATGCTCCTCCGAATGTACAGGGTCTCTTCAATACTGCCGACCCAGAGAAGCATCTCGAACGAGTACAAGGGCTAAACGGCCGGGGTGTTTCCGACGCCCATGGTCAAGGGGTGTTTTAGGGCGGTATTGGGAATCTTGGTCCTACTTTCTTCGCCGTTGGTAGTGGCACAGTCGCAGGTCGAAATGGAAAGTGTCGTCGTTCTTGACGAGGTAGATCTTGGCTTAGAGGGAGCGTCTGTTTCTCCGGATGGAAAGACAATTCTAGCCTATGGGGCTGAATCTGCGGTATTTGTAATCGAGTCCGAGGCGCCAGGAAACAATTCGAAATCTGATTTTATTGGCGATGAGAATCTACTGGATGCGTCATTCCATCCCAGTGGCAATACTGCACTTCTAGTTGGTGAGATGGGGCTGGTGTTGAGGTTCATTTCTGTCAACAGCACTATCGAGATCGCAGGAGGTGCTTCGAACTTCGGAAGCACCGAACTAAAGGCAGTATCTTGGAACGGAGATGGTAGTTGGGCCTATATTGGTGGAGAGGATGGTTGGATTTGGAGATTCAGAGCATTGAATGGAGGGGGTTTGGAGGCGATTCCTCTCGAAAATAGGGGTGAAAGTGACGTTAACTCAATTTCTTGCCTTCGGGGTTACAATATCTGCATCGTTTCATCCAGTGTCGATGGGATTGGTGTAATAAATCAAGAGCACGAGTTATTTTGGATAGGGGGTTATGGCAATCCTTGGATTGATGTCACTTGTCCCTCAAGTACCTCAATGGAATGTGTTGCCATCTCCTCTGACTTGACGATTGCTAGAATCAGGATGAACATGGAAGATCCATCGAAAACTACAATTTATGACAATGAAATCGTACAATTGAAGGAATTTGACGGTATTATGACTGGTATAAACGTCCAGAAAGACGGAAGTTCTCTCATTTCATTGGCACCATTTGGATTGATTGAACACGACTTAGAGGAAAGTAAATCATTCCACTGGTTGGATAATACTGACGCGGTAGACTTCGACGCCTCGATATCGGGGGAGAGGATTGTTTCCACATGGGGCACTGGACCATTCGAAGGGTGGGTACTTACCGGTAGTGGAACTGTCGTTTCATTCACAATGTCTACGACGGACGAAGGAGGGGCGATGCTCGAAATCTGGATTGGGATAATTATTCTCGGTGGTGCTTCCTTGATGATCGTCTCCCTATTGACTAGTTCTTCGCCAAGACTTAGCAGATGGGTGACGAAAAAAATCGGAAGTGAAGAAGAGCGGAAAAGTGTGATCAGGGAAGAAAGGCGACTTTCGAAGAAAAAGGGACGAGCATAAATTCATGTGCAAACTTGCTCGCGAGGGGCTGAGAACATGGCATACGAGGCATTAGACTTCTACGACATCGATTCCCTGCTGACCGAGGAAGAGAGAATGGTTAGAGACATGGTAAGAGACTGGGTAGAAGACAGAGTCCTTCCAAATATTGAGGATGCATGCAGGGATGGGGTATTCCCAGACGAGTGGCGAGCTGAGATTGGAGAGATGGGGATCCTTGGGGCCCCTTTGAAGGGATATGGCTGCCCCGGTCTCTCTTACATTGCATACGGACTAATTTGCCAGGAGTTGGAGCGTGGGGATAGTGGTGTTCGCTCGTTTGCAAGCGTTCAAGGCTCTCTAGCGATGTATCCAATTTGGGACTTCGGAAGCGAGGAGCAGAAAGAGAAATATTTGCCGGGAATGGCAAAGGGGGATTTGGTCGGGTGCTTCGGACTCACAGAGCCAGACTATGGGTCCAACCCTGGTGACATGATCACTCGTGCGGAAGACAAGGGGGATCACTTCCTCCTCAATGGTGCAAAAATGTGGATTACGAATGGAACAATAGCTGACTTGGCGGTCGTTTGGGCCAAGCTCGATGGCGAAATCCGTGGTTTCATTGTTGAGAAGGGGGACGAGGGTTTCAGTGCTCCAGAAATGAAGGGGAAGCACTCACTAAAGGCGAGTGTTACCAGTGAATTGGTTTTCCAGGACTGCAAAATTCCGAAGGATCGAATGCTCCCAAGCGTAAAGGGTCTAAGAGGTCCTTTCAGTTGCCTCAATAATGCCAGATTTGGAATCTCTTGGGGGGCTGTGGGAGCTGCTCAATCATGCTTCAACTCTGCGAGGGAATATGCCCTTAGTAGAATTCAATTTGGACATCCGATTGCTTCATTCCAATTGGTTCAGAATAAACTCTCATGGATGCTTCGTGAGATTACCAAGGGGCAATTACTAGCATTCCACATAGGTAAGAAGAAAGACGACGGCAGTTGGATTCCGGAGCAGATTTCCCTAGCCAAAATGAATAACGTAGACATGGCTCTTGAAATCGCACGCATGTCCAGAGACATCCATGGTGCCAATGGCATCCTAGATGAGTATCCGGTGATGAGGCACATGGCAAATCTAGAATCAGTGAAGACGTATGAGGGTACCCATGACATCCACAATCTGATACTGGGAAGGCACATTACGGGCATTCAGTCTTTCACAAGAGAGCCTTGAACAGCAAGAGTCTGTCGTCCCAATATTGAAAGAGCCTCCTCTGGCCCCGTGAATCGGGCATCATTATGGGAGTGGCGGTTCTTCTGAAGCAGGTCCCGGATACTACTGCTAAGATTAGCATTAGTGGAGGCAGGGTCGATGAGACCTCGATCACAAAGTGGTCAATTAGCCCTTACGATGAGTATGCACTCGAGAACGCCATCCAGTTGAAAGAGTCGGGATTCGGGGATGTCGTAGCGATTACATGTGGCCCTGCTCGAGCCGCAAAGTGCCTCACAGAGGCTGCAGCTGTCGGGGCAGACCGATTAATCCACATTCTGACTGATTCAGCTTTGGACAGCATCCAAGTCCAATCACTACTATCTGCTGCCGTAAAGGAAACCGGGTTCGAGGTTGTGATGTGTGGAAAGCAGGCGGCAGACACAAACAGCGGGTCGACGGGACCAGGTTTGGCTAGCACTTTGGGATTCTCCTGCGTAGGCGGGGTCACGGGAGTGTCAATTGATGGTGGATTGGCCTCTGCTACGCGTCTAGGGCCCTCAGGTTTAGAGAAGGTGGAAGTTGGGGGGCCTTGTGTCTTTACATTTGACAAGGGTGACTCAGAGCTAAGGAGACCGAATGTCAGAGGCATTATGATGGCCAAAAAGAAGCCAATAGATAGCCTCTCACCGGATGAGCTGGGAGTCAGTGACAGTAATTCAATGGTCATAATCAAGGCTCATTCTTCGCCACCAGAGAAGCAACCAGGACAGAAATTCGTTGGTTCTGAGTCAGTTCCTGAGGTGGTAGACAAGTTGAGGGAAGAAGCGAACGTTATCTAGAGGTTGAAACATGAGTACAACAGTAATTTCAGAGTCCATCAATGGTGCCTTGCATCCGGTTACAGCGCAATTAGTCGGGGCAGCATCCTCACTAGGAGGCTCGATAACGGTGATCTGCCCCGGAGGAACGGGTGCCTCCGATGCTGCAAAGATTTCTGGCGTTTCAAAGGTCATATCAGTAGAAGGTGAATGCTTCGAAACCTACGATTGCTCCGCTTGGTCGAAGTCTCTGTCACCCTTGGTCGAAGGAGAACTAATCCTTTCCTCGTCATCCGCAATTGGCAGGGAGTTGATATCGTCAATATCTGCATCAAAGGGAATTCCGGTTGTGCAAGATGTCACTAGCCTAAAGAATGGTTTTTCTGCGACTAGGACTATTTACTCTGGAAAGGCGATCGAAGAAGTAAGTATTTCACCTCCCTGCGCCATCAGCCTAAGGGCCAATTCATTCGAATCGGCAGAAGATGGAGGTAGCGCAGAAGTATCCACGATTAATGTCAGCCAGGAGGTTGCGGTTGCGGTCAAACAGGCACTTGCCAATGCGAGTGAGAGGCTTGATGTCTCCGAAGCAGATATCATAATCTCAGGAGGGAGGGGGATGGGAGAACCAGCAAACTTCTCTCACCTGAACGAAGTCGCAGACGTACTCGGGGCCGCGGTTGGTGCAAGTAGGGCTGCAGTGGATACCTGGGAAGAGATACCACACAGCATGCAAGTGGGCCAAACTGGGAAAACTGTAACTCCTAACCTCTACATTGCAGTTGGGATAAGTGGGGCTATCCAGCATCTCGCTGGAATGCGTTCTAGCAAGTTTATCCTAGCGATAAACAAAGACCCGGAAGCCCCAATCTTTGGTGTTGCGGATTACGGAATCGTTTCCACGTGGGAGGATGCTCTTCCGGTGTTGAAAGAGCAGCTTACCGAACTGCTGTCAAACTGATGCCTGTTCCTTCTCTGAATCGGCCCTTTTCCGTCCTATCCTACTTAGGTACTCCTCGGTTACCCCCCCGGTAACATATACGCCATTGAAGCAAGAGCAGTCAAAATCAACTGGAGAGTCTGTACCTGCACCCGTGCAGGATTCTACAAGATCCTCTAGATCCTGATAGATCAGCCAATCAGCCCCTATAGAGTTGCAGATTTCCTCTGTTGTCTTTCCATAAGCGACATATTCCTCCCTGGCCGGCATATCGATCCCGTACACATTCGGATGGATGATCGGGGGAGATGATGAGGCAAACAGCACCTTTGAAGCTCCGGCATCCCTCGCCATCTGGACGATTCTCCTAGATGTATTTCCCCTGACTATGCTATCATCTACAATCAAGACTGTCTTACCTTCGAACTCCTCGTCGATTGTATTCAGTTTCTTCCTAACCGAGTCCTTCCTGATCTTCTGGCCTGGCATTATGAAAGTCCTCCCAATGTATCTATTCTTGACAAACCCCTCTCTATAGGGGATACCCAAGGAACTAGAAAGCCCGAGAGCTGCTATTCTTCCACTGTCTGGTACTGGAATGACTGCATCTATTTCATCACCCTGGAATGAGTTAGAGATCCTCTTTGCAAGGGATTCCCCCATCCTCAATCTTGCCTTGTGAACTGAAATCCCGTCAATTACAGAGTCGGGTCTGGCAAAGTAGACGTGTTCAAAGACGCATGGAGTGTGAGTAATCTTGGGGTGGCAAACCTTTGAGATCATCCGACCATCCATCCTTACAATTACTGCTTCACCTGGGTCTACGTCTCTTTCCATCTCGAAGCCGAGTGACTGGCAAACTACGCTTTCTGAGGACACTAGCCTTTCGGTGAAGTTTTCGGAGTCTCTCTTTCCCATGAATAGTGGGCGTATTCCATTTGGATCCCTGAATGCAACCATGCCCCATCCGGTAATCAGGCATACTACACTGTAACTTCCTTCTACCCTCAAGTGAGTCCTCTCGACTGCTCGGAAGATGTCGTCCTCTTCCAGGGCGTGCATGCCCCCTGGTCGGCCATCTACTGATCTCTGGATCTCTGCTGCGAAAAGGTTGAGCAGTGCCTCTGAATCAGAACTAGTGTTAATTCTTCGATGATCATATTCTAGTAAGCCGGAAATTATGTCAGGGGTGTTATTCAGATTTCCATTATGAGCTAGGCTGACTCCAAATGGAGTATTAGTGTAGAAGGGTTGTGCTTCTGCGGAAGAGTTTGATCCAGCAGTTGGATATCTTACGTGCCCGATCCCCATTGTTCCTACTAATTTCTTCATATGGCGCTCAAGGAAGACATCCCGGACTAATCCATTTGCTCTCCGATGGCAGATATTATCTGAATCGCTGGTAACTATTCCAGCTGCATCTTGACCCCTATGCTGCAGCACAATTAGTCCATCGTAGACTGAATTAGCGACTTGATTTCCCGGAGCGCCAACTATTCCGATGATTCCGCACATCGGCTATCATTCCTGGGTATGCAACCAGGCCTTAGGCGTTTCCGGCAGGCGTCACTTCTTCTGGGACATGGATCTATTGCGCTTATTCCACCTGAACTTCCGAAGTCTAGCGGTATCGCCATACCCGCAACTTGCGCATTGGCCCTTTTGCTTGTGATACGAATGGCGACCACATCTCCTGCAACGAATGTGAGTGGATTTCTGCCTCTTGCCCATACTCGGTGTACCCTTTGACATACGTTTCACCCTACTAAGACGACGCGTCCACCGACCGATTTGTTAAGAGGCTTATCCTGAACAATACCAATGTAATTACTGCCAAAAAGATGGGAAATAGCTGGAGCAAACCCAAGATTGCAGATGACATGGCTAATTCCAATGAGGCAAATTTACTGAAATTTGTAGAGATGTTAGCCGTATAGAATGCAGTAGTCCCTATGGCCAAAGCAGAAAAAAATGCTAGTGAACGATTGTATGAATTGTAAGTGGAAACAAAATGAATTAATGCAATAAAGGAGAAAACTAGGCATCCTCCTGAAACAAGCAGCAGGGCTTCTGAGAGGTCAATTCCCATACTAATCTCCCCTCAGTCTTCTTTCCAGAATCGTCCGTACAAGAATCCCTTCCTCATTCGATAGAGGCTCTGACTCATCTCTCAGTCCTGATGATCTCTCAGCCATATATGTTACAATGATGACTACAATTAGACTTACTAAAAGACCGAGGATTACCAATAGCCCTCTAGCGGTCCCTAGAATCGAGAATGTGTTTCTCTCGGAGAAAAGGAAAAGCCATGATCCTGTGACCAATAGCCAACCGGAAACAAGCCCCGGAAGGCTGCGTTCCCCATAAGTAGAATTTTGGAGAATTATCATTGCACCTATTGAAAGAGGGAATGCAATAAAAATCGATTTTAGGATTGATCCGTGCAGTTCCTTTCCCCCTTCGGTTAATTCATCGGGTAGAAGGACAAGGCAAGTAAAGCCCAATAGCACCAATGGGAAACCGAACCGACTCCTGTCAAAGGATGGGCCCATTCGATGGAAGCTATTCCCGGCTGAAATGATCATGAGGGAAATCCAGATTACCCAGTCGCCACCGAACATGAATTGCGGGCAATGACTAGATTCTTGTGTTTTTCTTGGACGTGGTCTGGCAATCTGGTCGAATCGCTCGACTAGATTCATATACGGGTCATCGGTGGCTCGCGGCGCAGAAGAAGCTAGGTGATGCAAGAATGGTCAAGATGCCGAGGAAAATAATGCGTTACAGCCCCTTTGCTGGAAAGCATACCGAGCACACTGTTGAGAGAGTCAAAAAGAGAAGGGCAAGTGAGCTTAAATGGGGTCAGAGACGGTTCAGAAGAGTTACTTCGGGATACAGAGGTTTCCCCCGGCCAAAGCCATCGGGAGAGAAGCCTACCAAGAGAGTGAACCTAGTTTTCAGGTGTACTGAGACTGGCAAAGCCCATTCCCCAAAGGGCAAGAGAGCTAGAAAGTTCGAACTTGTGGATAACTGAGGTGAAAAATTGGCTGGAAAATTCCTAAGAGTGAGTTGCAAAGACTGTGGAAACGAGGCTACACTCTTCGACAGGGCTTCGACTACAGTGGCCTGTCCAATTTGCGGGTCGACCCTTGCAGAACCAGCTGGCGGACTTGCCAATCTAACCGGATGTACCGTGGTTGAGGTTCTGAACTAGAGGGGCGGAA
>CAYFGC010000037.1:0-12702 GCA_964342625.1 uncultured Candidatus Poseidoniales archaeon
CCGACAGACGTCCCGGGGTGGGTCAGGCGCCTGAGCAAAGCAGTGAAGGTTGCCGTTACGCCCCGGGGCACACTATGATATAACAGCCCCAATAGGTAGGAAGACGATGCACGGAATCGGACTAATTGGAGGGACCTTCGATCGATTTCATTCAGGACACATGTCCCTCATCGAAACTGGACTATCTTGTTGTGAAGAGATTCAAGTATGGATTACTAGCGATGAGATTGCGCGATCGAAGGATGCCCGAATAAAGAAGTGGGAAGAAAGAAAGTCAGATTTGGAAAGCGCTACTTCTAACCACTCTTCACGAATAACCACTCATTTGCTTAGTGATGACTTCGGACCTGCTCTCGAAACTAGTAATGCCACTGCAATTATTTGCTCCAATGATACTATGCCAAATTGTAAAGAAATTAACTCAAAGAGGAAGGAAAGCGGTCTTGAACCATTGGAAATAATCCTTGCCGACTCTGCTCTTTCTTGGAAAGGAACAATTATCTCTAGCTCTCAAATTAGGGCAGGTTTGATGGACAGAAAGGGCAACTCTTGGATCCCTGAGAATATTAGAAGATCAGATGCTCGACTTACTCCTCTAGTAGAAGCCGAACTCAAACTTCCCTTTGGTCATCTTATCGAGGGCCCAGAAGATGACACTTCAATCGCGATAAACGAGGCACTATCGCATATCTCGTCAAATCCCGCTTTCAATGGCCTATTGATTGCAGTTGGAGATGTCACCGTCCTTGGCTTCCAAAAAGCAGGTAGGACAGCAGACCTGGCATTAATTGATGGCCAAACGAAGCGTTCTCAATGGCCTAGTAGTGGTGACATTAAACAAGACATGTACGATAACATCGTTGAGTGCACCAGTCCTGCAGGATCGTTGACAAAATCGCTCCTTGAGGCCTGCAGTAAATCACTATCTTCATGGTTGGAAAATGGAGATAGCAGCCTCATCATTGTCACAGGAGAAGAGGATCTTGCACCACTACTTCTTCACCCTCTGGCACCTATTGGCTCAGCAGTAGTCTATGGGCAACCCGGAAAGGGCGTTGTAGTTCGATGGTGTAATGAGGATTCCAAGAACAGGTGTAGGAAACTCCTCTCGGACTTCGAAGCAATTTAACTCTTTGACTTCGCATCCTGAATCCAATTCAGACCGACACCAACCATCACAAGGGAAATCATTACCGAGTAAACTCCTGGATCTACCCATGTAGACTCCAAAGAACTCCACAACAAGTAATATGCAGTCCCAGAAACAATCATCCAACTAGCGAAAGTTCTTCCAAGTCCATACTCAGTTGAAAAGATGCTAGTAAAAATCCTGTCTCGAGGCAATCCGGAGAACCAACCCCGAAAACCATCCTCTCTAGCAGCATTCATCCCCATTACGCCCGCAGCAATAAGTAAAGAACTCAGTAAACCGAATACAATATCATCCGGAAGCGACAATGTTACCTCATGTACTGAAGTGACCTCATCGCCGTTTGTGAGAAAATCAATCCAATTCACTCTTCTACCATTTGAGTAGGCCCCAAATGCAATATTGACAATTGTTAGGAATGCCATCCAAATACCGACAAAAAAGGATCCAGCCGATAGCATGCTACTTGGCCTCATCAGGGCCCCCATCCATTCTCGGTCAGCCTCTGACATCGGGCCGCCGTCCTGAAGCCTCGGTTTAATCGTTGCCGGGACTAAAACTAAAGATGTCCCTGAAGATTGTACTTGGCCATTGACGCCTCATTCACCATCGGTTCACTCTCACTCATCAAACTAATCGCGTCAATTGCCTTGGGGATGGCCGAGTTAACCTGCTTGCTCCTCCCGCCTCTGCCCTTGCTAACATTCCTCGCCATAATCAGGCCCATTGTATCAAGCTCGTTAAGTAATGAAGAAACCCTTCTGGTCGTCAGCGGCTCGGTTCCAATCTTCGAGCAGGCTTCGGAATAAGTTCTGTACACCTCGCCAGTGGAAATATTCCTCAACCCGTTTTCTTCATTAAGGCAGATCGAGAAAAGAACTAACTTTTGATGAAGTGGAAGAGTTTTGATTACTGGGGTGACTTGATCATATTCTAACTGGCTTTGTGCTAATCTAACATGCTTGGTGTCGACATTGCCCTGTGCCCTTTGCTCTGCCTTCTGGACAGAGATTCTCAGAAGATCCAAAGCCCTCCTCGCATCTCCATGTTCCTGCGCAGCTAGAGCAGAACAAAGCCTGATTACTCCTTCATCGAGTACTCCTTCCTTAATCCCCATCGTCGCTCTCTCGTTCAAAATGTTCTGAATCTCTGTAGCCACATATGGGTGGAAGACAATATCTTCCTGACTAAGTCTTGAGCTAACTCGTGGATCCAAGTGCTGAGTAAAGTGAAGATCGTTACTAATTCCGATAATGGAGCACCTCCCATCACTTAGCAATGTGTTCAGACTAGTAAGCGCGTAAAGGAGATCATCTCCGCCCTTGTCGACCAGGTTGTCAACTTCATCCAGAACGATAATGTGCACTCCACCGTCCCTGCTCATCCTTGAAACAACCGTCTCAAGAACACGATCCGTGGGCCATCCTGTGAATGGTACGGGGGTGTCTCCCCTCTGGGCCAATTGAGTTGCAATAGTCTGAACAACCCTATATTTGGTGTCAACGTTCCTGCAATTGATCTCGTAGGTATTTACGGTCTGCCCCATCTCTCGACCCTTCTCTCTTAGCTGACTTAGGACAAATCTCGTTACTACCGTTTTTCCAGAACCTGGAACTCCATAGAGGAGCATATTCGATGGAATATGCCCATTTAACGCATCAACTAGATTCCTTACCAGTGAATCAACTTCATGCTCTCTGTGAGGTAGACGAGCGGGTTCGAATGCGTGGTCAAAGGCTCTTCTGTCGACAAACAGACTATCCTGACCTAGAATCTCTTCGAAAATATTTCCTCTCATTTTTTTTCACTTCAGTAAAACCATAACGAAATCCAATCTGACCCCCCCATTGGGTTGTTTGCTTCTCGTGAGGTTTTCTCAGCGACTATGTTTGCGGTAATAAGAGTGACTCGCTTTTTCAAATTCCAATCATCTTTTGACAACAAATCTATGCGTCACTCACATTCACATTTTTCCTTATCAAATTTTGATTGGTATTTGATGCAGTATCATCTTTTTTCCTACTCTTGGTTAGTGTTTTTTCCACATCGGTGAGGGGAAAAAGAAGTCCTCAAACAAGTAAACATTACATTTCAGACAAATCCTCTCAGCCTAAGTTCTGGTGACTGAAGAATTTCTCCAAGAAAGAACTATAGTTGATCCAATAGTACTTCTGTTATATATAACAGAAATTTTTTATTCTTAATTATTAACAGTGAAATTTCCAGAATCATCTATCTCTATGCTATCGCCGTCGTTCAGTTGAATTACATCAATGGGCAACTCTGGAATTTCGAAACCATACTTACTATCGGGGGACTTTGCATAGTTGTGAGTGACTAGAACCTTTACTTCAGGAAACCTTTCATTGAATGAAACTACATCTGAGGGTCTATGATGATGAGGAAAATCTCCAATGTCCGGCATCCCCATCTCCAAAATTACCGCGTCAACCTTGCCAGCCCGTCTTTCAATCTCCGGACATGGCCCGGAATCGCCACAGTGAAGGATGCGGAAACCACTTTCATGTTCCAATTCATAACCATGAGGATCTGTCTCGGGAGTGTGATGTACAGGGAACCTGTCATATTTCCATCCTGTTCGCCCAATGATAGACTTCTCGTCTTCATTCCAAGATACCCTTTCTTCAAGTGAATCATTCAGGCTTCCCGGAAAACCCATTTCACATAGAGTCGACAGATATCCCCTTCCCCCTGGTCGAAGGTGAAGCTCTAACTTCCTTTCGCCCTTGGTATCTGAGATGTATTTTCTATCCAGAAGTAAGAATGGAAATCCAAAGGAATGATCACCGTGCCAATGTGTGAAAAGAATGTGCTGCAATTCCCCGGGCGATACCCCTGACCTTCTTAGTTGAGTGACAACGGTCGGAGGGGAGTCAATCAGAATCCGATTATCAATCAGTGCCAAAGCATGCATCCTTCCTTCTGGGGAGAAGGCATTGCCAGTGCCGAGGAAGTCTATGCGCGCCACATGTTCCGACAGGAGCCTTCAGACTTGACCCCATCGTTTGTTGAGGTAGAGTCATTTCCCTACGCATTTGTTCATATATCCTAGTTAGGTCCGAAATATTGGAGATATAGATGTCAAGCAAGTCGACCAAATCTGAGTGGTCCGCAAAGAATCCATATTACACAAATATTTCAGATAATTATGTCCTTAACGGCGAGTCTTCGAAGAAGGAAACGCGCCATATTGTGTTCAATATAGGAGATTCTGGTTTGGAGTACAAAGCAGGGGATGCATTAGGAGTGGTTCCCAGGTGCCCCCCCGAGATCGTTGAGCAATTATTGCAGATTTGTGGATTCTCCGGAGAAGAAGAAGTAGAGACAAACCTAGGACCATGCTCACTTAGGGAAGCATTGACAGATAGGTACGAAATTCATCGAGTTTCGAAGAAATGGCTCAAGGGAATCGCAGAAAGAATCGGCGATTCTCCCGCCAAGATAGAGATGAGAATTGTCTCTAGAAGGCGTTTCTCATCCTCAGATGGGACGATGATTGTTGACTGGCAGGCCAGTAGCGAAAAAGATGTGCCAGAGGGGTATGTGGAAATGGGGAAAGTAGGGGATAATTCTGCCATACTGTTGCAGGAACTCACCTCTGATAATGATGCAATGGAGGATTATATCTGGTCAAGGGACTATGTTGACGCATTGGGGGATTTCATTGGCTTTGGTTTTACTCCGCAGCAATTACTGGAAGGAATGGATAGGCTGAAACCACGACTATATTCGATAGCCAGTAGCCCAGATTTCGAGAAGGGTACGGTTCATCTGACCGTCGCAATAGTCAGGTACAACCACCATGAAAGGGATAGGACTGGACTTTGCACTGGATTCATGGCCGATAGGTGCGAGACCGACAAAACACAGGTTGGAGTTTACATGTCCCCAACTCGGTCTTTTGTTCTCCCAGAGGATGGTACCAAGGATACGATAATGGTCGGCCCGGGAACCGGTATCGCCCCCTTCAGGGCATTCCTCCAGCAGAGGGAAATAAACAATGATTCAGGTAGGAATTGGCTCTTCTTCGGAGACTGGACAGAGGAAGGGGAATACCTCTATCGAGATGAGATGGATGAATGGAAAGAAAGAGGGATAATTTCGAAACATGACTTGGCTTGGTCACGCCAAGGATCCGAGAAGGTCTACGTTCAGCATTTGATGAAGAAGAATGGGGAAGAGATATGGAATTGGATTGAAGGTGGGGCATATTTCTACGTTTGTGGAGATAAACAGTACATGGCTAAAGATGTACACTCCACCCTAATCAATATCTGCTCAGAATACGGGGGCTTGTCTCCCGAAGACGCTAAGGATTTCGTTGAGAGCGGCCTGATGAAATCAGAGAAGAGATACCTGCGAGACGTGTATTGACAAGCCGATTCACTCAAACGAAGGTGCACCTACCATGGTATTGTGTTCCGTCGAGTTCTAGTAGCAAATCGAGGCGAAATAGCCCTTCGAATAGTTAGATCATTGAGGGAAATGGGGATCGAATCTGTCGTCATCCATGGCCGCGAGGATAGGATGTCCCTCCCAGTTAGGATTGCTGACGAGGGTTTCTTTATTCCGCGAGATGATCCTCTAGCTTCTTACCTTGACATTGAGGCAATTATCTCCGCTGCAAAGGAGGTCGGTGCAGATGCGGTACACCCAGGATATGGCTTCCTCTCCGAGAACGCGACCTTTGCACAGCGTCTCTCCGAGGAAGGCATAACCTTCATTGGACCCTCTCCAGACTCACTTAGGCTACTTGGAGACAAGATAGCAGCCAGAGATGCTATGTCAAAGGCTGGAATACCCGTGGCAAAGGGTACCAATGAACCAATTTCCGATTCCAAGGAGGCACTAGCACTAGCTTCGGAGATCGGCTTCCCACTGATGATCAAGGCAGCCTCTGGAGGGGGCGGGATAGGAATGCAGGTGGTCAATGAAGAATCTGAGTTCGAGTCTGCACTGAGGTTATGCCAAGGACGCGCCGAGTCGGCCTTTGGAGATAGTAGAGTCTTCATAGAGGAATACGTTAGCTCAGCAGAGCATATCGAATTCCAGGTCGTGGGAGACGGTTCCAAAGCAATACATCTTGGTGAGAGATTCTGTTCCATTCAGAGGAGGCATCAGAAGATTCTGGAAGAAGGGCCTTGGCTAAGTGAGTCTGAAAGAGAAGAAATTGGGTCCAAGGTGGTGGCTGGAGCCGAAGCGATCGGTTACAGGGGCCTCGCGACATTTGAGTTCCTGCGAAACTCCGAGGGGGAATTCTACTTCATGGAGGTGAACCCCAGGGTTCAAGTGGAGCACACAGTAACTGAGATGATTACCGGAATCGATCTTGTATCCATGGGAATAATCGTCTCTTCTGGGGCCGAATTGCCAATAAAACAGGAAGAAGTGCGGTTGAGAGGCCATGCAATTCAGGCTAGGATAAATGCAGAGAATCCGATAACTCTCGAGCCTTCTCCAGGCAAATTGTGGGAATGTCACTGGCCAGGAGGTCCCGGTGTCAGAGTCGACTCCCACGGATTCTCAGGCTATGTTATGCCAGAAGCCTTCGACTCGTTACTTGCCAAGGTAATATCTTGGGCCCCAACAAGAAACCAGGCAATAGTTAGACTAGACTCTGCTCTAGAAGAAACCATCCTTCTGGGAGTGGACACATTGATTCCCCTGCATAGGGCAATTTTGCAGGAATCAGACTTCTTGGAAAAGAAGATTAACACTGACTACCTAGACTCCCATAGGAATCTGCTGGTTGGTGATTAGTTGGAATTGGTTATTGTAGGTAGTATTGGCTATGATGACATCGAGACTCCAATTGCCTCGGGTTCCGATATCCTAGGCGGCTCTGCAGTACATGCTGGCGTCTCATCCTCATTTCACCTACCCGAGACTCCAGAGGGAGTCAGAAGAGTCGGTCTAGTTGCACCAATTGGCAATGATTTCTCAACCTCCCATCAATCCAAATTAGAAGACCTGGGGATGGACTTCTCTGGAGTCGAGAAACTACCTGGAAAGACGTTTCGATGGTCGGGAAGATATTCGGGAACAATGGAGAATGTGGAGACAATTTCAACCGAGGTTAATGTTCTTGGTGACTTTTCTCCTCAAATCCCCGAGCCATGGAAGGCACCAAATGTTCTCTTCTGCGCCAATACCCATCCGGCATCACAGGTACTCGTTCTCGATCAGTGCCCAAGCTCTGAAATTACGGCCATCGACACTTTCATGTTGTGGATAGATACTGAGTTCGAGTCCCTCTCGACAGCACTTAGAAAGGCAGATTTGGCAATACTGAACGAAGAAGAGGTCTGTGCAATATCCGGCGAGGACTTCTTTATGAAAGCCATAGGACCAATTTTGTCCGGTGCCTGCCTCCACGGAGGGGAATCAGCAGGTCGTGGACCTAGTGGACTGGTTATCAAGAGAGGGTCTTCTGGAGTATTCGCTCATCTTCCATGTGGAATAATCTCCCTCCCTTCATTCCCTATCTCTGAAGTGGTAGACCCAACGGGTTGTGGCGATTCATTCGCGGGTGCACTCTTGGCCAACATGTCCCAGAGGAAGGGCATCTTGAACGATATTGAGTCAATGAGGGACGCAATGGTCCATGCAACGGTAACTTCATCATTTACAATTCAAGGACTAGGAACAAACAAACTCCAAGGACTGGAAAGGGGGATATATCATGCGAGAATGGATAGCTTCCGGAGAATCGTCGGACTGTGATCAACCTAGTCGTCTTAGTCCTGGAAGAGGATGGGGATCTTCTTTAGAAGAGGTCGGATTTAGTTGACTGAATCTCAATGAATCTGTAGAAATATCAGGCAGAAGTGCATCATCTCTTGTTTCTCCAGCCACCTCCTTCACAATTAGATCGAGCTTATCTCTAGCAGTTGAAGGAGGGTTTGCCTTTCGCATTGCACGTACACGAGAGGATATATCGCCCTGGTGGTCTTGATCACTCCTCAATCTCATATGTTGTGTGGTCTGGAACCTCTCAGTTTCTATTTCATCTATTGCCCCTGAATCTCCACCGCCTCTACTTCTCACAGAACTCCCGGGCCTCAGGAGACGAGATAGCCAGCCACCGGATATGCCACTCGTAGAACTTCCTCCAGTCTGACTGCTTCCCGACATAGTCGAGGCAAGCCCTTTCAAGGCCGGATAATCATCCAAATTAGCAGCTCGATTTGTCCTTGTACCATTCAAATTCTGTATCCGCAACTCTTGCTTGGCCCTTGCCTGCCTAACCACGCCCGCCTTGCACTCCTCCCTCACTGCTTCCTCTGTTGGGGGTGGAAGCAAGGTTCTCGGGAATGGTTCTGAAGGGGCACCAAACTCTTGATGGGCCCTTTTTATCATCTGAGAACTAGAATGTGGCCTCTCTACTGGTTCTGCAACTGGGGCTTCGAAATCAAAATCGAAAAGACCCATTTCATTCGAATCAGAAATTTCTGAGACCGGGACTGAGTCGAAAATTCCACCCGGAGCAAACATATCCAGACTCTCCGCAGCATCAGAGAAAGCAGAATCAATCCTACTCTCATTTCTCTCATCGGGTTCCTTCTCCTTGTACCATGTCGGAGCCTCTTGCACCCCCCAAGCCCTCTCATAGGCGTTCTGTTGGGGCGGATTAGAATCGCCAGTCATTCCTTCCGAGGTGCCACCAAATGGTGATTCTTTCACCTCTGACAATTTTTGCCCTCCAAATATCTCTGAATCAGGACCGATACCAAATACGGGAACTGAATTGAGACCGCCATCGCCACTCCCAGCCTCATTTGTCTTGGTGGGCATAGGCAGTGAAGCAATTGTTGTTTTCTCAAACTGATCTGAAACGTCCCTTAGTGTGGGAAAAGTTGGAATCTCGGAGTCTAGATTTTCTAGTCCCAACACTGCCTCTTGCATATCGCTACCATGTCTTACTCTGTCCACGATCAGACATAGTTTCAGTAGATTTGACTCACTTCCCGAGACTAAGTGCCTGTCACCAGAACCAGTTTCTATCGCCAAGATAGAATATCGAGACACAATGTTAGAGATAATTACGGAAGCACCCAATCCGATCGCCAGCCAGTTCATCGGTGATAAAATGGTTGTTATCCCAAGATATATCGAAATTATTCCCAGAAGGATGATTCCTGATGGAAGCATTGGTATCTTGAGATGCCTCATTCTTTCGATGGCTCCTAATTCGAGCCTTACTCCCTTTCCATCGAATCTTTCTATGGTTAGCTGACGCTCAGTAATTACGGCACAAAACTTCCCTCTCGCTCCGACTAAGAAGAGGCCACCGATCAACTCGGCCTGTCTCTTCTTAGTCGGGCCATTAGGCCCGGCTAATCCCATCCGATACGCCGAGCGGATTATCCAAGGTATAAGTCCATGGGGGAACCACTAGTCAAATCGCAATACTTCGATACGTTTCTTTCTTCGCCGTTTTCACTCAACGCATTGCGTTCCTTGCTTCATTTGCCATGCTCCACATTTCCCTCTCATCATCTGTTTTCGGTTCGAATTGGGGTATCTGCACCGGCTCCATACTCTCGTCAATCGCTACCATGAAGAAGAATCCCGAACAGATTTCTTCTCCAACCCATTCAGAACGAGAAAGCCTACAGGAGGTAACATGAACGCCCACAGTTCTAGGAGAAGTCCAAACTACCTTGGATGTAGTCCTAATTATGTCACCTTGAAAAGCAGGTCTCTTGAACTTCAGAGCATCTACGGAGACTGTAACAAAAACTCTGTGAGCGAACTTTGATGCAACCATTCCCGCAGCAGTATCCATGATTGCCATCAGTCTCCCACCAAACAGTGTGTTAAGCGCATTTGTATGGCCAGGAAAGACCTCGTCCAGCACTACCACGGGTTCTTCCGAGTATGGTTCATCAATCTTCATCAATAGCTCTCAGCGAGCCACACTCCTTGAATACTTCAGTTTCAGAGTTCGATAAATGGGGTTTTACCGCTTACTTCAATCGAGCGACCACCTCGGAGAAACATGGGAGTACCGGAACTTAGGTGGGAATCATCAGTCTTTCATGATCCAAATGGAGGTTCCGTACTTCTCTGGCCTTACCTGCCATGCATTCGGATGCCTGCAAAGATGCGACCGAGAATCTGGGATGGTTTAGCGCTCCTTTCTTCTGCAGATGAGCTAATTTCTCTGAAAGAGGAGGAGGAGCAGGATAAATCCAGTCCTGGAATTCACATGGAGTCCGCATTAGCATCGGGAACTACCTTGGGAATGCTTGTCAGAGACCTCTCTGAGCTAGATGTCGAGGGGCCATCAATACCCGATCCAGAGAGGATTAGACTCTTGAGGCATGCTGAGAACTCAAGAGGGGGAATGCCGATTTATGCAATAGAACCGGGAATAGATGATACAAAATGGGCCGATTGGCAATCCAGATGGGCAGATGAACAGGTAAGATTCAGAAACTTACTAGCCACACTAGGTAGATCAAGAAGATGGTCAAGGGTCAGAAAGGAGGCCATAGCCAGGGTCTCTAATTCAAAACACGCCAGTCCGGATCTTGGAGCGGCATCGACTGTTTGCGCTGCTTGGTGGAACGAAGAGTCGATGTGCCTGACTAAGGAACTGACCGTCGAGAGAGATTCAAGATTCTCCTCAAGAATTAGAGGGGCCTTATCTAACCTCAGAGATGTGGATGGGGGTGTTTGGGGTAAAGACGGGCCAACCCTACTAGTCCCAGTTCAACAGGCTCATGTGCCCTCATTACAGAATAGCCTAATTGCCTGTGAGTTTGTCGAGACACTGGAGAGGGAGCAATGAGCGGAGTCGAAATCGAAATCGAAACCCAGTCTTTTCGTGTCACCCCTGCTGAACCAGTCAATCTAGAAGATGCGGTGAAGTACGCTGGAGCTAGGAGCAACGGCGCATTTGGAGTAATTGAACACGAGGAACCAAGGGCCCTAATTGTGGTAGATACAGACGGTTCGTTATTGATTCATGGAATTTCCAATTTGGAGGCTGCTTCGTTAATTGCAGAGGAGACCCTCCTCAGTATCGGACTATCCGAGAAGGGCCTTGTGGTAGAAAACGGGGAAGTGCTTGGTAGTTTCTCAGTTGGGAGGGCCGTATTGATTGAATTGGCAGCAGAGAGATTCAAGGATGCGAACCACGATTTGCGACTCGACGCACTAAGAATAGCTGCCAAGAGGCACAACTGCACAATACTACTTTTCAACAACGGCAGAGGAATTGTGATGGGCCAGTCATCTCGAAAGGTTGCTGAAATGGCCGTTTCGCACTGGGTTTCAGAATTGGCTCAAGAAGGCGCCTTGGCGTGAGAAAATGCTGGTCGATGGAAAATGGATTGGCCCCATCTTCGACCAACATTTGCATTTGGATAGGGACAATAGGTTCCTTGATGCGATTTCCGATTTCTCAAAATCAGGAGGAACTGCCATAATGCTGGTTCACAAACCAGCATTCTCCAAGTCCCTGCCAATGGACTCTCAAGGATACAGGAAAGCCTACTCTGAAACAATCTCAATGGCGGAGGAGATTCGCAGGAATTTCGACTTAGAGGTGGGAGTGGTACTTGGCCCACACCCCGTCTCGTGGGAAAATCAGATTGCAGACCTAGGTCTAGAGAAATCTACAGAACTTCATTTGGAAGCAGTCTCACTGGCATTGGATTTTATCGACTCAGGAACTGCTAATTGCCTTGGAGAAGTAGGGCGTCCACACTATCCCGTCGATGAAGGAACATGGGAAGCAGCCAATGAAATGCTCCTGGAGATACTTTCCATGGCATCGTCTGCAAAGGCTTCGGTCCAACTTCATGTTGAGGATAACGGTGAATCTACCTGCCAAGAATTGAGTCAACTATGTAGATCAGCAGGCCTTCCTCTGGATCGTGCAATTCGCCACTATGCCCCTCCAAATGTAAGTTCAGAATTCACACATGGACTCTCAGCCACTGTCAACGTCGGAAAGGGAAGTATTGCAACTCTGACTGGAACTGCTAGCAGATCCATCGCTCCTTGGGGCATGGAGACTGATTTCCTAGATGATAAGAATAGACCAGGGGCAGTGTTGGGTCCAAAAACAGTCCCAAAGAGAACTCAAGAATTGGCTTCCAGCCTTATCTCTTCGGGATGGAAAGAATCCAAGGTTGAGTCTTTGTTGCAGAATGTTCATTCAGATTGGCCAGAATCACTCTATGGAATCTCCGTATAATCTCTTTAGTGGTGGCGAGAAAATCATCAATAGTCCAATTACAAGCATTATAATTGAGATTCCTAGGAACTTCAACTCTCCAATTGGCGACATCCCCTGGGATTCCATTAGCATCCTCAATATTGGCCCGTTAATTGGAAGGAAAAATAACACTAGAAAAATACCAATCATCTGTCTCAGATTCATGAATATCCGTCTAGGCACACGCTTTTCAAATCATTCAGTACACCGAATCGATTTAGAGATGACATGTGCCCGCGAGTACAAGCGCCTGTAGTGAAGGGGTTATCACAAGAGGTTTCCAACCTCTTGTCCCGGGTTC
>CAYFGC010000038.1:0-12468 GCA_964342625.1 uncultured Candidatus Poseidoniales archaeon
CATCCTTCTCGGTGATGCCTAAGGAAACCTCGGCCAGTTCACTATCTGCTTCGACTCCCTCTGGCAGATTGATCAACACCGAAGTCGCTTCTATTCCGATTACTTCGGCCAAATCGGACCTATGGAAGTATACTGTTCTGCTAACCTCACCCTGAGTGATTCCAACGATATCGACGCTCTTCAACTCTGAACCGAAAACCAGTGTCCTGGTATCTCCTACTTCCCATCCTAGGAAGTGGCTAAGTCCCTCGTCGATTAGAATCTCTGATGTCTGTTTTCCACTCTCAGGTATGGAACCGGTTCTCAAATCAACAACAATCATCGAATCGCTGCCAGTTGAAATCTCTTCGACCCCATAGGCGGTGATTACTCTGGAGTCATTGACTGGATTGACTGGGAAAATTAGCAATTTCTGGTATTCTGCCCCTTTCTCTTCTGCCCATTCGATCACTTCGCCTTCACCGCCGAAAGGCACGTTTGCCTGTACATCCCAGTTCTGACCTTCTTCGATGCTTCCAATTGTGATTTCCTCCATTGTTGACATCATCAGGAGTGTACTGCCGAATAATAGCATTGAGAGGCCAACGGCTAGGAATGTGAAGACTAGTCTTGTTGGCTTCCTAATGCTTGATCGAACGGTGAGTCCGACTGTAGCAGGCAGACTGGAAGTTAAGGCTTGAATCCGTCTAGATGAGATTCGAATCTCATGCTGACCCCTCATTATCTCCAATGGTTGCAATCTTGATGCCTGAATTGCAGGGAGCACACCGGAAGCCATGACGACTAGAATCGTGACTGATAGTATCTGGACTGTCAGGGGGAATATGTTGGTCGATTCTAGGATTGGAACCCCCACGACCTCCTCGTAGAAACCGAGCATGCCTGGGACGCCAAGTGTAACGGCAAGAATAACCCCCAAGGCCCCTCCAATCACCCCGATCGCCAATGGCATGAGGAAATACGCGGGCATTATTGCATATCTTGGGATTCCAAGGGTTCGCAAGATAGCTATCTCTCTTGACTGGGACTGGACGAGTCTCTGCAGGCTTAGGAAAATCGTTATTCCAGCAATAGCCGCAATCATCCCGGTTACTGGGACGTAGAACAACATAGCACCTTCGGCATCAGCTCGAAGAATCTCCACGGAGAAGACTTGTGAACGATCGTAAACTAATGACGGGTTGTCTTCCAAGTTCGAAACCGTCTCATCAATTGAAGAGATTAGAGAAGAGAGGTCCGTGCCTTCATCTTCATCCGTAGTAGGTATGTCATAATCAGGGGTCCCCAATACGTCAATCAGGATAATGTTGGAGGATCCTGAACTTATGTTTGCAAGTCTCTCAAGACCACTGGAGGAGAGGTATCCAGTAGCGAATGTCCCGGGTTCTGCCGGAAACAGTGACCCCTCTGGTGCGAACCAGAGGTGGTTGGAATGGAAACCTATCCCGACTACTGTGAAAGACATCCTCCCTGATCCAGCGCCTATGGAGACATTGTCCCCTAATTCAATCTCCATTCCTGATGCTACTCTTTGGTCGATCACAATCTCGGAATCTGAAGATGCCAGCCTTCCGGAACAGCAGTCGTGTTCAGGGATCCACACCCTATCGATTCTGCCCTCGTCTATTCCATGCCAAACGGCTGGGACGAGTTTTTCCGACTCTGATTCGTCTCCAATTACACTAAGGAACATTGTCCCGTCAAGTCTCAGTCGTGGTTCGCAATCATTCAGGACAAGTGATGAGTCCGGCCATTGGTTTGAAATCTCCTCACAGAGCAAATTCGACATATTGGCATCCCATGTTCCGCTAGGATTCTCCACCCAAACATCTGGAAGATTGACACCTTGGTCGCTGTCTTCGTAGATTTCATCGTACATCCCAGAAACGGTGTGAGCGTAAGCGGCAAATGAAATCCCAGCGAAAACTGCGACCATGACCATTGCAGACACCGCAGCGAGCCTGAGTTTCGTCCTCAGTAGGCTCCTCGCGAGTCGCTTGGTTAGGAGGACTAGCATATGCATCTCACACTACATTCTCGTCAGAGAGAATCTTTCCGCTATCGATTCTGATTACCCGGGTTGCGAATTCGATCAAAGACTCGTCATGGGTTACGAAAACACAGGTTATTCCCTCTGCTTCACATGCCTTGACTAGTACTTCCATGACTGCAGTGGAGGTCTTCGAGTCTAGGTTTCCAGTTAGTTCATCACCAAGTAGAAGGCGAGGAGTCTTTGCCAGGCTTCTTGCAATAGCGACCCGTTGCTGCTGGCCTCCGCTAATCTCCGCAGGGAATCGATCGATTTCATCAGCAAGGCCGACCAACCCGAGCAGTTCCCTGGCCCTACCCTCGTCCCTACTCCCGGCTAGTTCCTGGATAAGCAGGAGATTCTCCAGAACGGTTAGATCCTGGAGGAGATTGAAGAATTGGAAGACGTATCCTATGTTTTCTCTCCTGAATTTTGTCATTTTCTCTGAGTCGTTTGAAGGCACTAATGATCCTGAGAAAGAGTAGCTTCCCGAGGTCGGGTTATCCAACGCAGAGAGGCAGTTTAGAAGAGTGGTCTTCCCCGAACCAGAGGGTCCTAGGAGGATGATCCGTTCTCCTTCACTAACCTCCAGATCGATTCCATCGAGGGCCTTCACAGTCCCGGACGGCATCATGTAATGCCGTCTAATGTTGCGCATTTTCAATATCGTTTTCATTTATCTCACCACAATCGAATTTTTCCAAATTAGAATCCCTCTTTCGTTAGCCATTACTCCGAGGCCCCGGCAAAGAATGACATGGACTCCTTGAACAACTCTTCCCTTCTGTGCCTTTTGTTGTCCCTTATCTTGAGCCATGTGAATCCTATTGCTAGCAGGATGACGAATGGGATGAATGCCTCTGCGTGATATCTCTCCATGACCTCGATAATGCCCCTTGCAGTGTAGGCCCATGTTATCGAGGCTGCCGTGCCGCCAATGAAGCACGCAGCGAGAACCCTCTGAAACCTCATTCTGGCTACCAGACCCAGCATTGCCCCAACAAGTACACCGCTGGCCATGAAAGGAATCCAGACGAAGACTATCAGGAACGGGAAGCCGTACTTGTCGATTCTCTTCATATTCTTGTGGGCCACATACTCAACCGAAGATAGGATATCACCCATGAAAGGGTTCTGCAATAGTGCCCCTGGGATACCATCTCTCTTCGCTACCATTGCCTCTCCAGTGTGCTCTTCCGAACCCTGCTCCACCCTTCCAGCTACCGCTCTATCTCCCAGGGTCGATTTCTCATTCCTAGCACTCACTACCAGTTCCCGACCATCCAAGAGATGTTCCAGGTCTGATCCTAATTGTTCTCTCAGATCTCCTTGAAGGTGCTCATAAGTTGGCTTGAACAGGAAATAAGCGAACTTCATTACTGGCCTGTAAATTACCCTAACGAACACGGCATCCTCATCAGCCATAATTGCGGATCCATAATCTGCTACGTCGTGTTTCCTGAACCACCTCGACATGCTTTCTCTGAATGACTCCTCTAATTTACCAAACTGACCTATTGAGGAAAAGAAGACACTGTAGTCATCGGATAGGCTGATCGTGCCCGATGTGTCGAAATCTGGTTTCTCTCCAGAGCCTGCATCTGTGTCTGTGCAAACCGTCTTAATCTGAAGCGGCCTCATTTCTCCGAAGATTCGGAACTCGTTGAGAATATCTTTGATGATTGTGCCTTTCACCTCAATCGGGGACATGATAGTTTTCCTCGTAGTACTATACTGCAGGAAAACATCAACTGAAATTGCCCTATCCTGGACTCTAATAGATTCCATATCGGGCTTTATCTGAAGCCTTTTGCAGGCATTTTCAATCGTTCTGCAGATTAGCCTTTTCATTTGCTCACTGGATAGGAGATCGTCCGTATCTCTATGGTACAACCTGTGCATAAGTGGATACTGGACACAAAGGAAGAACACGGACATCCCAAGTGATACAATCGCCATGTACCATGGCGGGATCTCTGCGTTCCCCCCTGTAAGCATAGCAGTCTCCCTGCCTCCAACCCACTCAGCACCCATCAATCCCCAGCCCCAGACCCCCATTCTCTGGATAGTTAAACAGGCTCTTTTTTCATCATCGAATTCCTCCATCTTCCTATGTGTTTCACCGGATCCAAAGATTGAGGACGAATCGCTGGTATGCAGCTCTATTTCCAACTCCTTAGAGGTGATTCCAGGCCAACCCTCTTTGGTAGTCGATTCATTTAGCTTCTCAGATAGTTCCTCAGGGGAGAGATCCGACCAGTCATAAGAGCTGTTTTCCGAATAAAGCACCAGTATTCTGAGGGCGTACTCGCCGTCGGCCAAATCTTCCTTGTTTAGTTCCAGCTCCAGATTACCCAAGCCACCCATTAACAAATCTATTACGTCGTCAGGAGAGGTTTCTTCTGGCCCCATTGAAGATTCGTTCCAGATATAGACAAAAATTGCAGAAGATGAAGATGAAGGGACATTGTGGCTTTCGATTTGCAAATCACCATGATCTACCCATGTATCAATCCAAACCTCGCCTCTTTTGTCGACGCAATCGTTTGGATCTAGTAGAGTCCCGGATAAAGTATCATCAATCACAATAGAATTGCCGAGAATTAGCCCCGATGAGGCGATTGTGATAGAACCGAAGAACACGAGGCCAGCGATCAATCCGAAGACCAGGGTGTAGTCATCGAATGTCTGAGGTACCACCGTGTTGTATAGAAAACTCTGACCTGGGTTCTCCCTCCTATCCCTGATCCTATCTAATTCCACGTCAATCCTTTCATTATCTTCAGAGTTAGAAGATGTTCCAGTGACTTGTTTTTCCTCGGTCTCGAGGGATGATGGCGGAAGGATGTCTTCGTCCATTGGAAGCAGACGAGCGGGTCGGGCGTATGTGATATTTTTCACGGAATGAAACAATGAGATATTGGGAATAGGGGCACTAGAAGTGAAGATATTTTTGGAGAGATTGGAGATTAAGTGTGGAGGCAATTTTAATGTCCTCCTACTACGTAGGAGGGGTATGTCTAGTGTCAACGCGGTGAGGTCGCGTCTGTCTCTTCTTCTCGTTGGCCTGATGCTTCTCCCAAGCGCCTTGACAATCTTATCCTACCAAACCGGGGACGACGAGCTGTTAGATGATGGCAGAATGGAAACAATTGATTTCGTTCTAGATACCAATCACACCCTTGGAGTCCCCGAATTTGTCGACCCGTCCCATGGATGGAAGGGCGACTATGGCAATGTCGGAGAAGCCTCGCTATTCTACCGGACTGCGACATATGTCCCGATTGAAGATTGGGAAGTTACCACAGGGGAAGGCTACATGTCCGGTTGGTTCGCTCTGGCGCACGAATACCCCTTGCCTTCTGACTGGAGGGATGAGTTGAGCGAACTGGGGTTGGAATGCAGAACATTCTACTCGCCACAGGGCTTCCACTGCAAGGTTCCGAAGATGACGCCATTGGAGCTATCGGATTATGGAGTAATGGGGGCGTTCCGACTTGACCCAGCGGACAAGCTGGCTCCAGATGTCATACCTCTGATCGAAGGGGGATCTAGCAACGCAATAATGCAAGGGGAAAGATATGTTATGAACGTAGTATTGGGTGGTTCTGACGAATTAGCAAACCTGATTTCCGCTGGAGTCGAAGTGATCGACTACCGAACAGACAGAGTAGCGGAAGTAGTAGTTGACCAGAAGGATGTGGTTGGGCTCGTCAATCTGGATTTCGTAGAGTGGGTTGAGCCGAAGTATCCAGTTCAACTTGATAACGAGGCAGCAGCAGGAATCATCGGTGCTGATTGGGTCGGCGAGACTACCAACATGGTTTCCTTCGGGGGTTCTCTCACAGGGGCCGGAGTAATCGTTGGAGTAATGGACTCCGGACTAGATACTGCAGTTGAATGCACGAGCCTGTCCCATTGCAACTCTGTGAACAGCGGCATCCATGCAGACTTCGTTGGCAGAATTGCCGGAGTTGTTTCGTACACTTGCGGTAGTTGCACCGATGGTCCCGAGGATCAGCACGGACATGGAACCCATGTCGTCGGATCCGTTCTGGGAGATGGTACTAACTCGCCCGATGGTGTTGACAATAGCGGAATGGCAACCGATGCGCACCTGTTCATGCAATCCGTTCTGTGCGGGGGAAGCCTCTGCAATCCCTCCTACAGTATCTTCTTCTCCGAGGCACACGATGCCGGTGCGCGAATCCACACAAATTCATGGGGCTCTGGCCCTAGCCCTTCAAACTCTTGCAGCGGGGGCAGTTGTTTGAATTACTACAGCTCTGCCTCGTACGAGATAGATTCGGAAGCCAATTCACTCACCGATCTGACTATTCTTTTCGCAATGGGGAACGATGCAATGGACTGCACTTACAGCTCATACGGCCAGTCAACCTGCAGTGGAGGGAAAGATGGCGAGATCAACCTAGGCGCGATGAACCAGCAAGCCACTGCAAAGAATATTCTCGCAGTGGGATCGTCGGAGAATGAGCGCTTTGGTTTGTCCCTATACGATGATATGTACCGCAACACATGCAGCGGAGCACCATGCTTCCAGCCTTATTCTCCTCAGAGGTGGAGCATGTCCCCAATAAGTACAGACACGCTTTCTGACGATCCGGAAGGAATGAGCGCGTACTCCAACAGGGGCCCTACGAATGATGGTCGGATTAAGCCGGATATTGTGGCTCCGGGAGGATGGATTCTATCTACCAGGTCCGATTTAGCAAACGTCATTGCAACGCGAGATGACCCCACTGGCTATTACACTCACAAGTTTGGAACCTCGATGGCGACCCCAATCACAGCTGGTTCTGCCGCCTTGGTAATAGAGTACCTGAATAACATTGGAGCTTACAATTGCAATCTTGCTATCGACCCTTCGAGCGACCAGTGCCCGGAATCGGCCTTGATCAAGGCAATACTTGCTTCTGGAGCACACGACATGGTTGGCCAATATACAACCGGGGGAGATTTGAATGGGAACGGGGCTGAGGAGAAGGCTCCGAACAACCACGAGGGCTGGGGTAGAGTTGATCTCCAACAGCTGGTCCACTCTGGCTTCACAGAGGGAATCGAGATCTCCACTTCAGACAGCCATTCATTCAAACTCACAGTTCCAGATACTGGGATCGAGGATTTCCGAGTTGTTCTTTCGTGGAATGATCCAGCAAACTCCCCAAGTGCGGGAAAGCAGTTGATAAACGATCTCGACATCCTCCTGAAGAGTCCCAGTGGGACGGTTCAGACCTATACAAATGACGATTTGAACAACCTAGTTGGGATTTCACTGGGCGGGTATCCAGAAGTTGGCGATTGGGAAATCGTTGTCACTGGTGCAAACGTCCCATCTGGGCCTCAGAAGTACTACTTGGCTTCCAGTGTAGGTGTCATCGAGGATATGAGGCACCCAGTATCGGATGGATTGAATGAGCCTGGTTTCCAATCCGGATCCATCTTCACCGAGACCACGATGTCTAGTGGTGGCGATCACCTCTGCGCGATTCTGGATGATTCCTCACTCCAGTGTTGGGGGGACAACTCGTTCGGGCAATTAGGGGATGGGACTACCACTGACAGACTGACGATGACCGAAGTGGGGCTCAATGCAGCGAGGACCGCAGTTTCAATCAGCTCGGGGAAGGACCATACTTGCTCCATTCTGGATAATGGAGATCTGCAATGCTGGGGGAGGAACAACCATGGCCAACTAGGAGATGGTACGTCAGTTCATTCCAATTCACCTGTCGATGTGAGTCTATCCGGAGTACCCGTACAACTATCCTCTGGAGATTGGCACAGTTGCGCCATCCTGGAAGATGCTAGTCTGCAATGCTGGGGGAAGAACGATCAAGGTCAGCTTGGGGATGGGACTAATGTCGATAGCAGCACCCCTGTTTCCATATCCGTCGGGGAAAACGTCCTAGCAGTCTCAACCGGATCCAGCCATACATGTGTTGTAACCGATTCATGGGCTCTGAAATGCTGGGGCGACAACAGCAACGGGCAACTTGGAATCGGAACTACTTCTTCCTCCAATAGCCCTTCGACGGTCACTGTTGGTGGGAATGCCGTGGCAGTGTCGGCGGGAGGAACCCACACCTGCGCCCTACTAGATGGTAACAACTTGAAATGCTGGGGCGACAACAACAACGGGCAGCTCGGAGATGGTGGGACAAACCAGCAGAACGACGCTGCCACCGTAGGATTCTCCCTGACTGGGGTGATATCGATCGACTCTGGAGATAGCCATACATGCGCGGTTGATTCCAGCCATTCCCTACACTGCTGGGGGGGCAGTGCGAATGGGCAAGTAGGAGATGGCAGCACTTCCGATCAAATCACGTTACCAACTGAAATCCCACTAGGGCAGAATCTGGGTACTCTGTCAGTCTCATCTGGGTCATCTTACACATGCGTTGTTGGTAGCAACGACTTGGCCATGTGCTGGGGTGGACAAGGTTCGGGAGCACTCTCCCTAGGAACCTCTCCTTCTGAGTTCACTATCCCCATGTGGAGTTACATCAGCTCTTCGGAGAGGGATTGGAACGATAATGGGGACCTGAACATCTTCGAAGTCGGTGTTAGCAATGACGATGATGGCGATGGTTTTCCTAATGACGAGGATAGCGATCCCAGCAATCCAACAGTGGCAGCAAGCTGCGCATCTGGTTCATTCGGCAGGTTCACCTGCAGACAGGCAACTCCTGGATACTACGTAAGTGGAACGGGGAACACAGTGATGACTCCGGCAAGCCCGGGGCATTACACTGACACATTTGGTGCGACCTCGCAAGATGAATGCGATGAAGGAGAGTTCCAGAGGCTATCTGGCCAGACCGCATGCGATGATGCAGAGCCCGGCTATTACGTTCCAGGAACCGGGGCTTATGAAGGGACTCCCTGCCCTGCAGGGAAGTACAACGACCTACCAGGACAAAGTTCGGTAGACGCATGCAAATGGGCTGAATCTGGTCATAGCGTTCCAGTTCTCACACAGATAACATCAGGTTCTTCACACTCCTGCGCAATCTTAGATGATGGTTCGATTCGTTGCTGGGGTGAGAATAGCAACGGGCAGTTGGGTGATGGTTCCAGAGCACCGAGCCTAGAGCCGGAGAAGGCTTCCACTCCCCTAGGTAGGAAAGCGGTGGAGATTTCCGCGGGCTCTTACCATACATGCTCTATTTTCGATGACGGTTCTGTCCGTTGCTGGGGATCTAATGAATTCGGGCAATTAGGGGATGGGACTACCATAGAAAGGACGACTCCCGTCTCAGTTGACCTTGGAGGGGGAAGCGCTCTAGGAATCTCATCCGGAGAGTCCCACACCTGTGCAGTCCTGAACGATAATAGCGTCAAGTGCTGGGGCTTGAATAGCAACGGGCAGTTGGGGGACGGGACAACGACGGACAGGTCAAGTCCCACACTCACTGACATGGGAGGGGAAGAGGTTCTTCTGGTCTCCGCAGGATCATACCACACCTGTGCCATCATGTCAGATAGGTCAGTGATGTGCTGGGGGGACAACTGGAACGGGCAGATTGGTGACGGGACCAATGCGGATAAGACGACTCCGGTAGAGATTTCCATTCCAAGCAATAGTAGTGCTTTTTCTCTCGATGCAGGGGCTTTGCATACCTGTCTTGGTGTGAATGATGGATCACTGTTCTGCTGGGGATACAACGCATACGGACAACTGGGGAACGGCGGTAATGGGAACTCAAACTCACCAGTGGGCGTGCCACTGAGCGCTGACCAATTGCTTTCATCTGTCCAAGTCGGCCTATTCCACAGTTGCGCTCTCTTCGACTCTGGCGGAGTAGCCTGCTGGGGGGACAACAGCAACGGGCAGTTGGGTGATGGCTCGCAGAGTGGTAGCACGGTTCCGGCAATTGTCAGCTTGAGCGAGAACGCGACATCGGTCTCGGCGGGTCAGAGGCATTCCTGCGCCATCCTCGTAGATGCTAGCCTGCATTGCTGGGGTGCTAACGAAGGTGGTCAGATTGGTGATGGAACCGCTTCCGATAGGAACAGTCCCACTACGGTCGACCTAGGCCATGGGTCTAAGGAACAACTACCGTGTGCACCGGGATCATACCAGCCAAACCCCTCCCAGACGGTATGCATACTGGCTGACAGGGGGTTCATGGTACCCCAGCCTGGTCAGACAACCCAGATCGGATGTGTTGCTGGTTACTACTCCAGCCTGAGAGGGCAACCAACATGCACACCTGCATCCAGGGGCTACTACGTCTCGGATGCAGAGTCTCCTTCCCAGACCCCTTGCCCGAGCGGCCAATCAACGTTGGAGGAGGCATCCACATTCTTCGACTTGTGCTTCCCAGACTTCGACGGGGATGGCACTCCAGACCAGTTCGATACCGATGCAGACAACGACGGCGTGCCTAACAGCGAGGACTACGACTGGTTGGATCCCGAAGTCTCCGCTGACTCAGATGGCGACAGGATCCCAGACAGCATCGATGTGGATGACGACAACGACGGCGTCAACGACACGGATGACCCGTTCCCCTCGGACCAAAGTGAGTGGGAGGACAAAGACGGTGATGGGATCGGTGACAACGCGGATCAAGACGATGACGGGGATGGAATAAGGGACATATTCGACGTGTTCCCTGACGACGGCAACGAGTGGTCGGATGCCGATGGCGATGGAATCGGCGACAATTCCGATGCGGATGACGACAACGACGGCAGATGCGATGACACGACATACTGGAGGCCTGACCTTGTCCCACCATCGAATGCTGGCCCGAGCCAAGACGGGGATAGCATCCCCGACTGCTTCGCCTCCGCCAAGGGGGATGCCTTCCCATTCGATGCCAACGAGACAGATGACACCGACGGAGACAGCATCGGAAACAACGTAGACACGGACTGTGACGGCGATGGCTGGCTCAATCCGGTTCCTTGCACCATGAACAGCGATGGTGAGGGCGGCACCGATGCATTCCCACTGGATGACTGGAGATGGTCCGACTCCGACGGTGACGGCCATGCAGACCAGGGGCCGAACTCCGATGTATTCCCCGACGATCCGACGGAATGGATGGACAGTGATCGTGATGGAGTCGGGAACAACGCCGACGAATGCCAATTCGTACCCGGTGTCGGCCCTAGCACCGAAGGCTATCTCGAACTCCTCGCACTTCCAGGAAACGATCTGGGGTGCCCGATTCAGGCCCTGCTAGGCGACGATATAGTCTTGGACGAGATTGACTCCGACGGCAGTGGATTCGATGGGTCGGAGACAGCTGACTTCGATGGTGACAAGATTCCCGACTTCATGGACGACGATGACGACAACGACGGCATCCCCGACCTCGAGGACGGGGTCCTAGGAGACGAGAAGTGGTCCAGAGACCCGTTCAGACCATTCACCGCCGAGAACTGGGCAATCATTGCTATCTCGATATCATTCATCGGCATAATGGGCTACAGGGTGGCTGGATCGAAGAAACGAGGCATCTCCAGCATCCGCTCGAAGAAGATCAGAATCAAGTGATGGTGCAGGGGGCAGGATTTGAACCTGCGAAGCACTACGCACTGGGACCTAAACCCAGCCCCTTTGACCACTCGGGTACCCCTGCTATGTTCCGTGCGAATAATTACCCACCAAGAAGTCAACGCTTCCGTGTCAATGGTCCCCATAGGGTCATAACATGGTCTATGCGCCCCGCAGATGGCAAAAATGGCACGAATAGGGGTTCTCGGGCTCGGCAACTGGGGGACGGCCCTCGCACTAGCTTGGTCCAACGACGGGCACAACGTCATGGGCTGGACAGTAGAACAGGATGTGTACGAGTCGATGATGACCGTTCACGAGAACAAGAAGTACCTTCCCGGATACCAGATTCCAGAGCTGGATTGCACGATGGAGATCTCTGATGTCACCGAGAGTTGCGAGATTCTGGTGCTGGCTCTCCCCAGCTCGGTCATCCTGGAGGTTGTTGACCTGCTAATACCAAGCCTCAGGCCTTCCCACCTGCTAGTCGACCTGGCGAAGGGGCTAGCACCATCGGACGAGGGTGGTTCCGGAATGATCTCGGATGCGATCGAGAGGAGGCTCTCGGACGCTGGGAAGTCCAATCAAGTAGTGGTGATGACCGGACCGACCATAGCCCCGGAAGTCGCGCGTGGGGTGATCACGAATGCTCTGGTGGCTTGCCATGACATCGGAATAGCGGAGAGGGTCGCAGAGCGACTCTCCACCGACTCCCTGATTCTAACGCCAGCTGAGGACCCGATTGGAGCGGAGCTATGGGGGGCGTACAAGAACTGCGTAGCTCTGGCATGCGGGCTCGTAGACGGACTCAAGGACACCATTGGAGGTGACAATCTGAAGGCGGCTCTTGTTCTGTCCGGTTACAGCGAGGGCCTCGGCCTGCTTGGTGAAATGGGTGCCGATCCGA
>CAYFGC010000039.1:0-12420 GCA_964342625.1 uncultured Candidatus Poseidoniales archaeon
TTGAATGACCTCATGACGCTCTGATTTGGCCCTCTCTTGCTGAATCTGCCATCCTCTGGGTTCGCAGCGGCAAGAATGGCGCATCTGGAGTGAAGTGTTGCGGTTATCCCTCCCTTGGCGACGTGGACCTGCTGCTGTTCCATGGCTGGGTGCATCATCCTCCTGTCGTCAGTGGAGATCTTGTCGAACTCATCGATTGCGGCGAGCCCTCTATCGGAAAGCGGTAGCACACCTGCCTCGAGGGCGAACCTCCCATCCCCGAATGCGTCCCTAACTGCGGCAGCAGTCAGCCCAGCGCCCGAAACCCCGCCGCCAGTAGCGAACCTTCCCCTCGGGGAGAGTGCTGAGATGAATGAGAGCAACTGTGACTTGGCGACACCCGGGTCACCCATGAGTAGTATGTGGATGTCGCCCCTGGACCTTGTCTTGTCATTCAGCCTGCGTGACACCCCTCCGAACAGCTGTAGGGCGAGCGAGCGCTTCACATGCCCCAGTATGCCGGTCGCGAAGATGGAGGGGGCTATTGAGCGTTGAATGAGGGACATCAGGTCCTCCCTCTTCGAGACCTCTAGGATTCTGGCGCTGTCCTCCTCGTCGATTGCGATCTCCGTGAACGGGGTGCTCTCATGCTCTGAGCTGATCAGGTGGAAGATCACATCGAACATCGGTGTCTTCTTGCGGTTCCTAACCTCGCTTCTCACGACGGGGATGACGTTCGCGGTTATTCTCTCCCCGGGGAGGTGCTTGTTGACCTGATCGCCCTCAATCAGGACCATCCCCCTCCTTGGCTGTGCTCCACTTGGGACGTACTCGGGCTGCTCTTGGATCTCTATCCACTGATTGTTCACCATCCGGGAGCTGATGAGTATCAGATCGAACCTGGTTTGTGCTTTGGGGAGCCCACAACCATCCCCATCTGGGCATTTCAGAGGCTCCTTCAGCTCACGCTCGTTCTCCTGGTCTACCTCAATCTCGACACCGCATGACTCGCAGCGGAAGACTGCCCTGTGTATCCTTGGCTTGATCTCGGAGATCTTGGTCACGATCACATCCACGCTGCGCAGTTTGTCTATGTCGGTGCTCCCGATTTCCCTCAGGGGGACGCGGGTGTCGCCAGGGAGTTCACCCACTCTGAGCAATGCGTCTATCTCTTCCCCCCTCTCCCTGCAAATCTCCATCAGGGTCTTGGACCCAGCAGCGAGGACCTGCTTTGGATACTGCAGTACATCCTCGGCGAAGTCCGGGTCGAAGGTCTGGAGCTCGTGGAAAGGGACCGAGAGGAAGGGGAAGTTTGACTGCCTTGACAGCAGGGTCATCACCTCTGTCTCCTTTGCCTCCTCTAGGAATGTTCTCCATCTGGCCGAGGCGTCATGTGCTGCCATTGTCATGTGATTTGCCACCGGGCTTTGCCAGTCGGAAGACACGGCCTATGAACAGTATGGTTGGGAAATCGAACCCCTTTGCTTCCAGTGGAGAAATGTTGTACCCTCAGGGCTCTTTTCTTGCAATTTTTCACTTCTACTGGAGTTGTCTTTGGAGGGCCTCCGAGTGAATTCGTGATGGTGAGTTTGAAGTCTTAGACCCGAATGGGCACGCATGGAACATCGACGAATCGGGCGAGACCTGTTCGTCCGGCTCGACAAGGGAGAGGAGTTGCATACCTCGATTAGGAGTCTTAGCGAACACGGGATTACTGCTGCTGCCCTTACCAGCGGGATAGGTAGGGTCCGTAACACGGCGATAGGTTTCCTAGACTCTGAGGGAGTCTACCAGAGGGTAGTTGTGGATGAGCCGATGGAGCTTCTCTCGATGCAAGGAAACCTTGCTCCGGGACCAGATGGTCCCTTCTCTCACATCCACATCGTTGCCTCGGACGATGATCACGTGGTCAGAGGAGGGCATCTCTTCGAAGCCACCGTGGAGGTAACTGCTGAGATCCACATGAGGGTCCTGGGAGATGATTCGACCCCGATGGAGCGAGAAGAGACCGAAAGCGAGTTCCTCAGGATCTCATTCTGTGACTTGGGGGAGTAGTCCTGAGGGTGCTGTTTGCGCACGGGTTCGAAGGCAGTCCCACTGGTTCCAAACCCACATACATGACGGAAGCCCTAGGGTGGGACGTCACCGCACCAAAGATGTCTGAGTTGGGATGGAGCATAGCGAGTCAGACGGAGGTGCTCATTCGCCTTCTCGACAAAGAGGATTTTGATCTGGTCGTTGGATCATCCATGGGTGGGCTTGCCGCAGCGAATGCATCCTCGATGAGGCCACAGGCGAAAACGAGGCTGCTGCTGATAGCACCGGCATTCGGCCTAGCTGAGAACTGGGAAGGGATGGAGGAGGCTGGCAGAAGCGCATGGAAGACGACCGGGGAGAGGAGATACACCGGTTACGAACTGGACATAGTTCTCCCATGGGAATTCATGGAATCGGCAGAGAAGATGTCGTGGCCAAGGCCTGCGCATCCGACTGCAATAATGCATGGCAAATACGACGAGGTGGTTCCAATCAGCTTTTCTCGCAAGGTCTCAGAGGGATGTGAGAACGTTAGCCTCCACGAGACGGACGACAGCCATCGGATGAAGGAGTCACTGCGATTCATTCCTGAAGTCGTTTCCAAGTTGATGGAGGGCTCAGGCATCTCATTGGTCGAAATCACGGGAGAGAATGAGGAGAGACTAGTAAACGAAGAGGAGAAACTTGAGGTACCCGAGGAACTACCGGCAGAGGTGAGTGAAATAGGAGACGAGGGGGGTGTTTCCGACAGCCAGGCCGACATAGAGCAGTTAGAGGCTGAGATGAAGAGGCTCGAAGCCGAGATGAAGAGGAAGAAGGCGGCCCTGGAGTCGTCCAAGAAAGAGCCCGTTACAGAAGAGACCCCGGCAAGAGAGAGCAAGGACGAGGAGAAGGAGCGATTGTCGATCGAGGCTAGTGATGCGATAGTCAAGGCGGAAGAGGAGGTAGAGTTAGCCAAGGAGGCGGCGGCTGAGGCAATAAAGAGAGCAGAGGTAGAAGAGGCCGAGGCAGAGGAGGCCCGATTGGTCGCAGAGATGGAGGAAGAGGAAGCCAAGGAGGCCAAGGCAGATGCTGAAGCAGCGAAGAGGAATCTCAATGCGGCTCTGAGGAAAGCGGAGTTGGCTGGAAAGGACGCGGAGCAATTCACCGATGAGATGGAGAGGGAGAGGAGAGAGGGTCTGATCATCGAGAGGGTGACCAGCAGGGGCGATTCGCTGGACTGGTCGAAGATTGGAATTTCCGAAGGCAACAATCCCGATGACCTGACCTTGATCAAGGGTATTGACGATTTCACACAGAGGAAGCTGAATGCTCTGGGAATTTTCACATTCAGGCAGATTGCGAATATTGATTCTGATGCTGGCAAGGCCGTGAATGACTCTCTCGAGCTTCTCCCGGGAAAGGTGTCGGAGCTCGCATGGGCCAAGCAGGCAATCACCATGCTAGAGCTGAAGGGCGTCGACGAGTCATCTAGCAAACCGGAGGTGGATGATGACAACGTCATTGCTGATCTCAGCGCGGCTCAAATCAAGTGGGCCCAGATCGGGAAGGCAGGAGATAGGAAATCCGATGACCTGACCTTGATCAAGGGAGTGGATGCCGAGACTCAGAAGAAGCTGAAGGTCCTGGGGATTAGGACCTACGACCAGATCTCCAGGATGGACAAGGAGACCGCCGAAGCGGTGAACGGAGCGTTGGGCCTGATGCCAGGAAGGGTGTCGAAGATGATGTGGGCGGACCAGGCCAAGACTCTGAAGAAGAGGTAGTTTGGCGCTCATTCTCCCTTGGAGCCTAGGAAGTACTCGCCTATCTCGGGGTCTGTCAGGATGTGCTTGGCGTCGCCCGTGTGCACAACCTTGCCGTTGGAGATGATGTAGCCGCGATCGGACCTAGCGAGGGAGAGCCTGGCGTTCTGCTCGACGATCAGGATCGTTATCCCCCCGTCCCGGAGGGAGTCTATGCTCTGGATTATCTGCTGCTGGTAAAGGGGGGATAGCGCTGCAGTAGGCTCGTCCAGCAGGAGGAACTTGGGGTCGGATATCAGGGCGCGGGAGATGGCGAGCATCTGCCTCTCCCCCCCCGAGAGCGAGGCTGCTAGGTCGTACTCCCTGTTCCTCAGGTCCGGGAACATCTGAAGCGACCTCTCGATCCTCTCGGCAAGGACTCCCTGCGAGAGGGAGTTCCCGCCCATCTGGAGGTTCTCTAGCACCGACAGGGACGGGAACACATTGTCCACCTGCGGCACGTATGCTATTCCGTGGTTGACTAGCTGGTCTGTCCGCCAGCCGGAGACGTCCTGGCCCCTGTACTCAACCCCTCCCCCATAGTATGTGGCGATTCCGAAGATCGTCTTGATGAGGGTGGACTTGCCACATCCGTTGGGGCCAATTATCGTGACGAACTCTCCCTCGTCGACGTGCATGTCTATCCCATACAGTATCTGGACCGAGCCATAGCCGCCCTCCAAGTTGGATACATCCAGAACCCTGGTCATTCCTCCTCCTCCGTTTCTTCTCCGGCAGCCCCGAGGTAGGCCTCTATCACTGCCCTGTTCCCCTTTACCTCGTCGGGGGTCCCCTGCATTAGGACCTCTCCCTCGTTCATCACTACGATCCGATCCACTCCCTGTCGGAGGATGAAGTCCATGTTGTGCTCGATTATCAGTACTGAGATGCCGGTCTCGTCCACCATCTTCCTGAGGTTGTTGAAGATCTTCATCGCAAGGGGCCCTGCCACTCCTGCTACTGGCTCATCCAGGAGGAGGAGTCGTGGCTCGCCCATCATCGATCTTCCGATGTCAACGAGTTTGCTCTGCCCGCCGGAAAGCTCGCTGGTCAGGTTGTGTGCCATGTGAGGGACCTCGAGCTGGTCTAGGGTCGAGTAGCCTCTCTCGAGGCGCTCCTCCTCGTTTGGGTTCCACCATGGCAGCAAGAGCGACCTCGCTCGATCGAGGAGGGTCGTGCCGAACTGGTTTCGTGGCGGTACGAGGTCGTTCTCTATCACGGTCATCTCACGCCATAGACGGGTGTGTTGGAACGTCCGGGTCAACCCGAATTTCTGAATCTGGTCGGGCCTCATGTCTGTGACGTCCTCACCGAAGACCTCGACGTTCCCAGCGGTCTTCTCTAGAAGTCCGCTGATGCAGTTGAAAGTCGTGGACTTGCCACATCCGTTGGGGCCTATCAGGCCGACGAACTCTCCCTCTTGTACGTCGAAGGATACGTCGTCGACGGCAACCAGCCCCCCGAACATCTTCCGCAGCCCCTTGACGCTCAGTGCGGGTTTCATTCGGCCTCACCCCCCGTTGGCCTCTCTGGCCTGCTAGGGACCTCTGGGAGCAAGCCTCGTGGGTTGAACTTCAGAGAGAATAGCATTAGGAGGCCGACCAGTAGCAGCTTCACATATGCCATTCCACCACCCGAGATGGAGACCTCCCCTGTGATGTCAGTGGCCTCGAGTATCGACCTCTCGCCCATTACCAGAGCCGTGAACGCGAATAGGACCGTTCCGCAGGCTCCCGTCTCCAAGACTGCTCTTGATCTAACTATGCACCCAATGATGAATAGCAGGAAGAAAGCCGTCGTTACCTCCCACTGGTCGGTAATCACCCATGCGAAGAGGCTGTCAATCCGTTCAGCGGTTGTGTAGAGTGGCAGGTCGGGAGTGCTCGCAGCGACCAGGACGTTGAACACGAATTCCATCAACACGATGATGAACGCGCCGACGACCATGCCCCTGTTGTTTGCAGTCCCGCCGATCACGAAGGCAGCCCATACCAGGAAGGTCGACTTTGCCGGGCTCATGAAGGGACCCTCTATCCCGGACAGTCTCCATATCCATATTGCACCCGCGAAGGCCGCGATTGCGGCCCCGAGAGCGAGGCTCGCTGCCTTGTGGGTTAGGACATCGTGACCATGGTGCTGGGCCACCTCCTCGTCCTCCCTGATGGCCTTGAGGATCCTCCCCCAGGGAGATTCCATTAGTGCTTCCAGTAGGAGCCAAACGGCAAACACGGAGATGAGCCCGATGATTGCGAGCAGGGTGAAGTATGATGCTGGCTCCCCGAGGTTGAGTATGTTGCTCACTGTCATGGAAGGGGAGTCGATCATGGCATCCCTGCATGCTTCGGGAGTTCGGAACTCCTGCTCTACCCCGGTCTTTGTATCCCCGCAGTACCACCACCCGTACAGTGGCTTCGGGTAGCTGAAGATTCCCTGTCCGGATACGATTACCCCCGTCCTGAGCAGGGGCTCTGCGGCCAGTAGGTTCCTTACTATCTCACCGAGGGAGATGGTGACTATCGCGAAGTAGTCCGTCCTCAGCCTTGCGGTTGGGTATGCCAGCCCCCACCCAATCGCAGCCGCTACCGCCAATGCTGCGACGAGCGCAGGGAAGACGCCCCAGCCATAGCCGTGCATCTCCTTGGGAGCGGTCAGGATCCCTACCATTATCGCCCCGATTCCGACGAAGAAGATGACGCCGAAGTTCACCATTCCCGTGTAACCGGTATGTAGGTTCAGCGAGAAGCACATCAGGATGAATATGCATAGCGTCGAGATTACGTTGGATACCTGGAATAGCTTGTTCCAGTTGTATGTGTCTGAACCTGTGATCGGGAGCCACCAGAGGAACGCAAGGAGAATCAGCATCAGGACCAGGAATGCCACGTTCGATCCAGACTTGCCCCTCCTGCCGTATGGGTCGGGCGAGTATCCTATGCCCAGTTGCGTTGATGTGCTGGAGAGTTTCCCCCTAATCCATTCATTGTAGCTGTTTGCCTGCTCCTTAACCCATGTGTTCACTGAAAGGACGGTTTCGGAGTGCCACGTGTCGATGGGCTTGATTCTGGATCTCGCACCTTCCCAGTAAGTTGGGAGTCTTGACAGTAGGGCCTTGATATTGCCAAGCAACGACTCGAAAGAGTCTCTGATCTTGCCTGCCCTTGGGAGGAACGCATAGCGCACATCATCCAGGTCCACGACACCGTCCTTGTTGGCGTCGAGCACATAGCGCACATCATCCAGGTCCACGACACCGTCCTTGTTGGCGTCGAAGATATCTGAGTTGTCTCCCCTTAGTATCCTGGTTCCCTCGTATATCGCGTATGCCCATAGCAGGAGTGGAATGAGTGGCCAAATCAGGTCTCCAGCATCGGAGATCAGGTTCATCGTCTGGATCTCCGTCTGCATCAGATCGAGCCACTTCTCGTCAAGAGCGGTTGGTGATTCCGAGAAGTAGGGCGAGTCCTCGACCAGCAGGGTGCCGTCGTCCCTGCCTGTGAGGACCTCCAGATTGGTCACGGAGTAGTCCTCGATTGCGGAGTTTAGTTCCTCCATGCGTGCGACTTCGCCTGCAGATGGATCGATGATTAGTTGCAGGTGTGCGAGTTCCCCCCTCATTTCATCTAGTGGTTGGGAGCATTCTCTCCCGCAACCCCCCTCGGCTAGAGACTGGCGGGTGATGAATGAGGAGAATCTGTGGAAGAAGTATGCTGCTATGGCAACCAGGGAGAACGTCTGGGCCTTGTCCGACCGCCCGCCCCTCCAGTGGTGCAGCCCGAGGATGCCCGTCGGCAGGAACGCTAGGGCCGCCCTTGAGTTCCTTGTCCCCTCGAGGTCTGGTTCGGCCTTCTTCCTCATTCTCTCAATCTTCCACTCCTCCCATGCGTGTCCGATTCCCTGGGGCATCACCAGGAGGATTGCGATGAGGAAGATGTAGGGCATTATCGCGTCCATTGAGGCGTAGTTCGCCCTATCGAGGGGGAATCCCACCCCCTGGAGTATTGGTGTTGAAACCGCCCTGACGAACCCAACTATGATCGATGCGAAGATCGCACCGGGAATCGATCCGATCGTACCCAGTACTATCACCGCGAAGGCAGGGAGCAGCAGGGTGAATGCGGTTGACGGGTTGCCTAGGACGGTCATGGCGAAAACCGCACCGCCGGCTCCAGAGATGCCGGCGGATAGGAAGGCGCTCGTCATCTGTACCCTCTCGACGTTGATCCCGCTGCTGGCTGCGAGGTCTGGGTTGTCGGCGACTGCCCTCATGCGCATCCCCAGACGGGTCTTGGTTAGCAACAGGTAGAGCATAATCGCCGATGCGAATATCGTGGCTGATACTGCTCCCTTGAAGAATACGTAGTGGTTTGTCGCTTCAACTACGCATGGCATGAGTTCGTTGGTGAGTGGGTCGCGTGCGAGATTGTCGACATCGTAGAACTCTATGGCTGGCTTGGAACCACCTGAGACGGGGTTGTCGTAACTCCATCCCTCTGTTACAATCCTCTCTAGGACGGGTTCCCCTGTGGTCTCGTCGAAGAGGAGCTCTCCCGTCTCTGGATCGGTGGATTGCTCGCAGTTGTTGTGGGTGTACTTCTGCGGGTTCGCATCGAAGCGCCCGTCGGCGTCCAGGTCCTCGCCGGAGCCTGGGATGACGTCGCCTATCTGGGATCCTAGGGGGACCAGTCCCTGGTCGGCGTGCTGCTGAGTGTAGGTCTCGACGTCGAAGACGCCGTTGCCATTGGCGTCCTCGCTGTCGTTAAGCGACCTGTCTCCGAGGATAATCCTCAATTTGTTCGTGGGGAATGTCCATTTCTGCATGCCTTGGTCGCTGAAGTCTAAATCCGGGTAGAATTGCCTCTTCAGGGATGAGAATCTGAGGTAGAACAATGCTCGCAGGGCCAGGGCGACCCCCAGTGAGGCGATCATCATCACCTGGGGTGTCGCATCCCTGAGCCTGAAGCCCCGATAGACCAGCAAGTCTGTCATCACCCCAGCTATTCCCGTCAGGATGAATGCGGCCACAGTAACTCTGAACAGGAGTGACCAGACCAGGACTCCGTCCCTCGGGGCATCGAACAGAGGGGAGTAGGAATCGTTCCAAGAGATTACGAACACTACGAACATACCGACCATGAAGAACTCCGACTGTGCGAAGTTCCCGTACCTCTGGACCTTGTAGGTCAGAGTCAGCCCTATGGCTATGGAGAGGTAGGTCGAAGAGTGCGTGAGCGTGTCCCTGCCGATGGAGATGGAGTCCAGAGTGATCATCGCGGTTGAGTCTAGGCCGCTGAATAGGAGCTCCAGTGAGATGAAAACCACTAGGAGGAGGAATAGTGGGGATGCGGCCACGCCGACGCTTCGCAGGAGCCCTGGTTTCGCGTCATCGTAGAGAATCTTGACGTAGAAGAACCCACAGGAGATTGCTTGGGTGAGTTGTAGCAGCCAGACCAAGTCATTTGGGAGGTTCCCCCCTAGCAAGTAGTCCAGCAGGTTCAGCGAGCTGATCTGGTTTAGGAGCCCTGAGAACGCATCTAACATCAGCAGAGTCGCTACTATCAGCCGCCTCCTGCCTCTGGTGAGTTCGTCCCAGTTCTCCTGCTTGAGGCTTCTGAGACTGGAAATTAACTCGATTTTCCTTCCCCCCGGCACGACTGCCCCACTGATGTGGGGGTGTCGGAGTAATCATTGTTGTTGGGGGCACCTTGGCGGGCCGGAGCCCGCCAAGGTGCCTTTACGTGTACCAATTGCCTTTCTGATCAGAGATCAGTGATGCCGTTGGCGCCCCAGTGCTGGTTGCAGTCGAACGACAGCGATTCAGTGCCATCGGCTGCGACTGACCCAGTGTAGGAACCGATGCAGTAACCGGATCCGGGGGTGTCACCGTTCGCTAGGAACGTGATCGTGCCTGATGCACCGTTCCATCCCGCTCCTGCCGTACCAGCAATCGCCTGTGAGGGCGTGATGCCTGGTGTGGTCAGGAAGGTGAAGGCGGAGAACGCCATCATGGTCAGAGCGTCGAACGCCTCAGCGGTGAAGATGCCCTGGCCGCATGGTGGCGTGGTCGCGCACAGGTATGCGAAGGTCTGGGAGACCTCGCTTGCTGCTGCTGATGCGGGCTTGGTCGCTATGACTCCGTTCAGGTTGTCTGCGCTAGTGTAGTTCCCGATCGCGGTCTCTGCAATTCCGTCGGTCCCGTAGATCTGCCCGGTGAAGCCAGCTGCTGCTAGCTCGCCGATGATCATGCCGCCGTCGGAGTTGTAGGACACGGCCACAACAGATGTGCACCCGTTGTCCGAGACTGCCTGGACAACTGCTGCGTAGTCCGTGGTGGTGGTCTCGTCGTAACCGACCTGGGTGCATAGGGTGTTGCCCGCTGCCTCCCAGTTCGACTTGAACGAGTCAGCTAGGCCAGCGCCGTATGCGTTGACCATGTGGATCAGTGCCACGCCGTCAGTCGCCTCGGCGTTTGCAGTCAGGAGGTCTGACAGTGCCATTCCCTGCCCTGCGTCGCTTGGGACGACCCTGAAGAAGTCAGGGTACGTCACATCGTCGCTGAGTGCTGGTGAAGTGCTCGCGTACGAAATCATTGGGATTCCTGCTGCGGATAGCACAGCGTTAGCTCCTATCGATGCTCCGGAGCATGCTGCTCCGACCACTCCCCATACGCCTGCGTCGACTAGGGACTGAGCCGCAGTGGCTGCAGTATCTCCGTTGCATGCGGTGTCGCCCCAGACTATCTCGAACTGGACGCCGTTGCTGTATGCAACGATGTTAGCCAGAGATAGGCCGACGCCAGCTGCTGCCTGGAATGGAACCCAGAAGTCGCCGATTGCCGGGCTGGTCGCATCGCCCATGAAGCCGAGCTTCACGGTGGTGCCTGCGAAGACTACGTCAGCTAGTCCGCCGGTTGCAGTCCACATCCTGTCGCAGTTGAAGTACTGGCCGAACGTTGGCACGTGGTGGAAGGTGCACACATCGTACCCCGATCCGCCGACGTCTCCGTTCGACAGGAACACCTGGTTCCCGCTTGCTCCAGCGTATCCGTCTCCGCTGCCGACCATATCGATGTGCGTTGCCATGTTGGCCCCGCCCTCCATCATTGCCGCGTGTCCGATCATCATGACCGCGTCGTAAGCCTCGGAGGTGAAGATTCCACCCGAGCAAACCGTGTCAGCTGCGCAGTTAGCGGCGAAGTCGCCGCTTCCTGAAGCTGCTCTTGGCTTGGTGTTCTGGACGCCGTTGGTGACCTCGGGCGCGTTGAACGACTCAAGGGCTGCCTCACCAGCGAATCCGTCAGAGCCGAAGACCGGAAGGGCTGCGCCCAGACCGGCCATTGTCTCTAGGATCAGTGCTGCATCGGTGTTGTATGCGATCAGGACGACTGAGTCGCATGTTCCAGCGTCGATGACTCCCTGCACGATGCTGGACGCATCGGTCAGAGCGGTCTCGTCGTATCCGGCCTGGGTGCAGAGGGTGTTGCCTGCTGCCTCCCAGTTCGACTTGAACGAGTCAGCTAGGCCAGCGCCGTATGCGTTGACCATGTGCAGTAGGGCTGGGCTGGATACTCCAGCTGCCGCCACCATGTCTGACATTGCCTCTCCCTGGATCGCATCGCTTGGGACCACTCTGTAGAAGTGTGGGTAAGCGGTTGCGTCGCTCAGTGCTGGAGATGTGCTCGCGAAGGAGATCATCGGGATTCCAGCCGCGGAGAGGACCGCGTTGGCTCCAATCGAAGCGCCGGAGCAAGCTGCTCCAGCCACTGCGACGACACCAGAGTCTACCAGAGTCTGGGCCGAGGTTCCTGCGGTCGTTCCGTCGCATCCGGTGTCACCGTACACTAGCTCGAAGACGTAGTCGTCTCCCATCGCGTTCAGTGCGTCGATGGCTGCCCCAGTGGCGTAGTCGAACCCTGGTCCGAAGTTGCCGATTGGGCCGGTGGAGTCGTACATTGCTCCGATCTTGATTGTGGGCGTTGGGGCCACGAACACTGGGTTAGCTGTGCCCATGTAGTGAGCTGCGATCTCGTCTACTACCGCGTGTGCTACGTCTGCATCGAAGCCGACGACGTTGTTGTCTGCGTCGTAGCTCTCGAATGGAGGGTAGAACGGGTCGGTGCAGATCTTCAGCTGTCCGGACTCAAGAACGCCTGTCAGGGTTGACCCCTCGGTCGAGACCGGGTAAGCCGTTGCTGTGTCAGCGGTTGTGTCGTCTGCTAGGGTTACTGCTCCGTCGAAGGAGGCACCGTAGATTGTGTCGTACTCACCAGAGTTGACCACACCGGCGATTGCCATGTTGAGGGCGTCTAGGAGTTCCCCAGAGTCCTCGCGGACTGCGAACCCGAAGTTCTCGTCGGAGAAGGTCACCATCAGGGTGCCCTCCAGAGAGAGAACGGGTGCGTCGCCCATTGCGTACATGACGTCTCCGTTGTTCAGAGCGGTGATGACCGATGGGAAGTCCTCGAAGGCACTGATTGTCGCCATACCGAGGTTTTCGTTGGCGTACAGGTCCGAGGTTGTCCCTGACTGGACACCGATGGTAGTACCTGCTGCGTTTAGGTCACCCACCGATGTTACGGAGGCTGCACCGGATCCGCCGATTACACCCTGGCTGCTTGTGTAGT
>CAYFGC010000040.1:0-12374 GCA_964342625.1 uncultured Candidatus Poseidoniales archaeon
TTAGGAGCAGGGACAAGCTTGTTGCATGCCAAATGATGGCCGAGGCTCGCGTACCTGTCCCAATCACTGCCCACGTAGGAGCTTGGGAAGACACTGACCGTGCAGTCCGAAGAGTCGGAGGAGCTCCTTGCGTTGTCAAGTCAACGGAGGGGACACATGGATCAGGGGTCTTCTTGGTCAACTCCGCACAGCAGGCACGGCAACTAGTCTTCCAGATGCTTGAGAGGGGGATGAGGCCATTGGTCCAAGAATACGTCAAGGAATCCCATGGAAGTGACGTCCGGGCCCTTGTAGTTGGAGGGGAAGTGGTGGCCTCGATGCGTAGGAAGGCGCATGGAAGCGAGTTCCGTTCCAACTTCCACCTAGGGGGATCAGTTAGCATCGTAGAGCTGACTGAGGAGCAGAGGGAGATCGCGATTCGCTCAACTGAAACACTGGGGCTTGAGTTGGCTGGTGTCGACATGCTGGAGTCCGAGAGAGGACCACTGGTCCTGGAGGTCAACTCCAGTCCCGGTCTGGAAGGCATTGAGGGTGCCACCAAGCTCAATGTAGCAGAGAAGGTTGCTATACGACTGAACAATCTTTACGCGGATGTCTTGGTGGATCCAAGCGAGGCTCAGGAGAACCATGACTCGAACGAAAGCCAGTCTGAGCGGGCTTACTGAGCACTTCGGCGGAGAACTACCCGCCTGCTAACCTGCTCCGGGCACTCGAGACACGGAGAAGCATTCAAGTCCCGATACGCCTCGTTGCCTACGTCCTACGGGACAGGGATGCACAGGCCGTTCGCGGCTGGAGGCGAGATGGGTTGACTGGAGAAGGGGGCCGGAAAGAGATTGACAACCCGCTTAGCGGTAGGTTTGGTCGTAGGTTCGACTCGGATGAGATTGGTCTCGAGGACTCGCTTCCATCTAGATTGAACAGACTAGCGGAACTGAAATGGCACGATTGTTGGATGCAGCAACTGCGATCTGAGAAGAAGAGCTCCCACACCATCAGGGCATACGACGTTGCAGCGAGATCATTCTCAACTACTCCTCTCCCTGGGGAGGGGCCTTTGGTTTGGGGAGAAACTTCGACCACCCCTGTCAGGTCCTTCCATACTTTCGCGGACCCCAACAATGGGAGGATGGATGCTTGGATGAATAGCATGGGTGAATTGAAACCCTCCACGATCAATGCAAAAATCGCTGCTCTAACCCACCTTCTGAAGTGGCTAGGGCACACCGTCCCAGATTGGATCCAACGCCCATCGAGAAGCCGATCCCTCCCGAAGACCCTCGGAAGGAGGGAGTTGGCTAGGCTTAGGAAAGCAGTGAGCGAGTCTGAAGATCCTTTGGCCATGCCAGTTTCCACCCTGATGCTGGACACCGGTCTGCGAGTTTCGGAGCTCTGCGCGCTGGACATCGATGACATCGACAAGGAGGACCTCTCCGCACTAGTAATCGGAGGAAAGGGGGAGAAGGACCGAACGGTCCTGTTCACCCAATCCTCTGTCGAAGTGCTAGAATCTTGGGAGCCAATTAGGGAAAGAAGACTCAGAGGTGGTCATGACCGAGGTCTCAGAGCCGTGTTCGTTTCTAGCAGAGGGAGGAGGATAAATCCGCGTTCGATTCAGAAAATGATGGACAGGCTTGCCGATGCCGCTGACATCCCAAAGACCCGCTTGAGCCCCCATACACTGAGGCACACGTTCGCTACAGGGCTATTGGAGAGGGGAGCAGACCTAGTCACCATCCAGAGGCTCTTGGGGCATTCGAGCATAGCAACCACCAGAGTTTACCTTGAGATAGGCGACCAGACCCTCAGGGAGATATACCACAGAGCCCAGAGGAACCCTGCTTCTTCCGAAGCCCCTCAAGTCGGAGGTGAGGGAACGCCCCTCTCTTCCGAGTTGGTCGAGCAGAAAGTCGAGAGCACAGTCACGAAGATTTAGTCTGAGAAGTTCACATTCCAACCGTACTCGTCCAAGTGGAACCAGTTGACGATGAACTCATCGCCCTTGTATGCGAACCATGCTCGAGTAGGTACGATGCTGGTGTAGCGCTCATGTTGAACTTGTTTTATTGTGTCAGATATCTCAGAGTCGAGATATCTGAATCCCTCCCACAGCCTACCCTTCTTGATCAGGAACTTCTGATTCGATGGCTGCTCTTTGAAGTGCTTCCCCCTCCAGAGAAAATACGGCCAACCATCCAGATCATCCAGATCTGCAATCTTGCCGAACGTACCCCGTCTAGATGCCCTACTATCTACTAGGTGACTGACGATAGGGAGCTCCGATCCGTCGCTCCCCAGTCTCAGGATTATGTAGGCGCATGTGTGATATGGCGAATGTGGAAAACCATCCTTAGGCAGCATCAGAGGACGGATGGCACTGAAGTCGACTTCCTGGAAGTCGGAAGTTAGTTGCACGTATTCCCCGATCCCGTCCTTCCCGCCATAATGGAGTACCTCGATTTCCCCAAACTGACTCATCCAATCCTGGTCCGCCTTTATCTCAAGAATTGCATTTTCCAAGGGCCAGTCCCAGAATGTCATTGCCCTCTCCATCTGAACCGGTGTGCTAACCCCTGACAGATTCGAGCTCACACTTCCATCGAAGGAGCTACTGAGACCGGAGTTAATTCTAGCGATGATCGGAGTGCCAGCATTCCTAACCTCAACTTCAGCTTCCAATTGCATAGGTGACTTGAGCCTCTCACTATCAAATCCGAAAACTATGGAGAACTTGTTTGGCTTGGCGAAGAGATCCTCACTGGTGATTCTCAGAGCATCGTATCTCTCCCCCCTCCTCTTGGAGACGATTTCTACGTTTACCAAGGGAGCCTGACCTCCATCCAATCCAATAACCTGTGCTGTACAGGTCAAATCCGGAAATCTGCCCGAGAGGAAAATCTCCTCGAAGAAGAAATCAGCCACATATTGGTCGATCTCTATTGAGTTATCACCGACGTCGACGATGCATTTTATTCGCCCCAGATTCTTACCTGAATCATCATGCACTGATGAATTATCCATCGGCCCGGGGTGGGGCTGTGAGTCTTGAATCTCACCTTCTAGAAGGATTCTTCTTGTTGGCCCTCTTTGCTACCGAGTCTGGCCCCTTCCACAGCCTATTGGCCCCTTCCTGGTTCCCGGGATGACCTTCTATTGGGCAGTGCTTACCCGCTCTGCATCTGCTGCAATTATCGGATGGAGGTCTCTCTACGACCTTCTGTAGCTTCCCGTACTTCCTGCGTGGCACATATTTGTTCTAGAATGGGAGGGACTTAGCGATTGCCATACACGCAACGTTGAACCATTCGTGCTATTTGTCGGATTCATGAGAGAGGAGGGTGGCGGCGTAACAGAGCCAATTGGTGTGGACCCTCAGCGTTCAGTCCTATACGCACAGGTGGCCAGTTCGGACCCAAGGATGGCCTTCGACGAAGACGGGGTGATGCACCAGTTCGGCACCACAGGTTCGTTCGGAAAGGTGTACCTGGGTGATGTCGCAAGAGCGGCATTGCGGTCCCTCGGGACCCATGATCCACCGGTATTCACTCGGATGCCAAGAGTTGACGAGCAGAATTGGGAACTATCATGCGAAACGTCTGAGGTCAAGATGACAATTTCCAGCAGTCATTACTGGGGTTTCGGGCTTTTCGCGAGGTGCTTCCTAAACAGGATCGTCCTGGAGGGGTCACTCCCGACTAGAGCCAGATGCGCGATGGACATCGTTTCCTCATTGGGAAGAAACCCATGGGAGCCTATCCGAGTGAAGGCGTTCGAGAGATCAACATCAGGATTGATGGAGGCGCATACCTCCAGTTGGGACGGCCTGATTTCACTAGCTAGGGAGAGCATGAGCGATGACATCACCAGGCTCCAGGACTCCGTCCACCGGATGAGGGGGGTGGATGAATCGGGCGACGCGCATCTCGATTCTGCCGACGAGGCACTGGATCGAGCAAGAGAGGCCCTGGCCGACAAAAACGCACCTGCCGTCGACAGAGCACTTAGCAGGGCTTCCAGCGCAATCGTCAGAGCCGATCCTAATTCTGACCTGGGTAGTATGGAGAGGGAGCTGCTAGGGGACTAGAATCCCAGAGTATCCCACATCCACTTCCAGACGTTGTTTTCGGGACTTGGCTCGTTGGCCAGATAGACGACTATGCTGAAGACTACGCAGACTAAGTAGACAGTTCCCTTAGAGATCTGAATCGCATCCTCAGACTCCTCGTCAAAGTACCTTATCAGACCTGCAGCCTGCTGAATGCCGCTGCCCTTCTTCTCCTTAGCCATCTGAGCACCGCACCTACAATCCCTATTTCAAGTCCACGAGAGTGGAAATCTAAGGTTCTAGAGTCTCAATGAGGACGCAACCGCCATCCAACTCCACGATCATGGAGGCTGCCCCCATGGCCGTTTCAAGCCCCTCAGTCATCAAAATCTCTCGCCTCATTCCAGCATCTGACTGGAATACCAATCGGTGGCTGAGCTTGTTCAGAACGTCCCTATCTACGACCTGCCAAGTCCACTCATTCTGGTCCACAGTCATTAGGGCCTCAATCGGCTTGAGAGGTCCCGTTGCCTTACCGAAGTCTCGGGCTCTCTTTACCAAATCGCCCAGCTTCATCTTGGTTCCGATTTCATCTGTCTTTGTTGGTTCTGAGGTCTCGTTCGAGATCCTCCTCCTATATCCGAATCGTGTCATGTGCATCCCTTGCGACAAATGCCGCAACGCTCGAGCGAGTCGAGCGAGGTTTAACCGTTGTTGGTATCGAACAACCTCAGGAACCCAATATTCCGGTTGTTCTGGAATCCCAAGGCCCAACGTGCACTTGATGAGTGGCATTCGGACGCAAGGTCGTGGAGAGCAGAGAGAGGAGTTGGAGGGAAGAGGCAGAAGACAGCATCCTTCTGAAGGCTGTTTCTCATTGGCGGGAAGACCACGAGTCCTGGTTTGCGGGTTCGTACGATAGGCTTCCAGAGACTCTGCGAGTAAACCCACAAAGCCCGGAGAAGGAATGGGTCGAGTCCTGGTTGGATGGTATCGGGGCCTGTAGGATTCCGTGGTTCTCCGGCCCCGGAAGCGCATGGGAGATGCCATTCGAGAGGGGGTCAGCAATTGGCGAAACCAAGAAGATCATGACTGCTCTTCATGACACGGGAAGGGTTACCCGCCAGGAGGCGGTGTCTATGCTTCCTGTTCTCGCGCTCGACCCGTCTCCAGGGGAGCGCATCCTGGACCTTTGCGCCTCCCCTGGTTCCAAAACAACCCAGATTTGCGAGCATCTCGAGGATTCGGGCGCAGTAATCGCGAACGAAGTGATTAGCGGACGAGTCAACACCCTCGTGACAAACGTTCAGCGACATGGTTCCAGATCTGCTGTTGTGGTCCAACACGATGGTCGTCATTTCCCAAAGGTTCCGGGAGATGGTTTCGACGGAGTCTTGGTGGACGTCCCATGCACTGGCTCGGGGACAACTAGGAAGAACCCGGATGTCTGGGGAAAATGGAGGCCATCTGCCGGCCGTTCCCTTCACTCACTGCAATTCGACATCCTCAGGCGTGCGATCGCAGTCACCAAGGCCGGTGGAAGAATTGTCTACTCGACCTGCTCACTGGACCCAGTGGAGAACGAAGCCGTTGTGGCTAGGGCACTCGCCGAAGGGAAGGTGCGGATGGTACCTTCCAGAGAACTTCTGCCAGGGGTACCATCGGAGGATGGGGTGAGTGACTGGCCGTGTCTGGATGATTCTGGCGAGTTGTCCGAATGGGGTCACCTAGGGGAAAATCTGATGCCACCTCAAGACGGAGGGATTTCATCCCAGTTGGGGGAATGCCTCCGGGTTTGGAACGATGCTATCGGAGGAGGGGGCTTCTTCCTCGCTGTCCTCGAGAAGACCCCCGAACTAGGAGATAGTCCAGAATCAGTTAGAACCCCTGTCCCATCACCAAAAAAGTTCGTTGACCCGGACTCTTCCCCACGTCCCATTAGCCAGAGGAGGATAGCTGAACTTGAGAACGAGTGGGGCTCGTCCCCAAGCAGCTTGTGGTCCAGGGGGAAGAGCCTTCTCTGGTCCACCAACGAAGTGAGGGAAATCTGGGAATCCGAAAGAACTCGGAAGAGCGGTAGAGAGATAGTTCCCGGAGGAAGATGGAGGCCCCTGAAGGTAATTCACCTTGGCCTGATAGCCGCTAGGCTTCGAAAGGGACGTCTGGACAGGGTCGTTTCGAAGGCATCTCACAGACTCCGTGCGGAGGTATCCGGGCCATTCTTGGATGTTGAAGGAACAGTGATCGATGACATCCTCCGAGGGTTAGAGCCTCATCGGGATACGCTAGAGGGACTTCAGGATGAAGAGCGTGGTAGTCGGATTCTGGTTGGTCCGGACGGGCACTGCCTCGCTGTGTGGGTGGGAAGTCGGGTGACTCCGATGGTAAGCGAGTCCGAGAAGACTGTCATGAGAGCAGTCAGAGGTTTGTCAATCGACTCGCAGGAAGAGGAATGAGTGTCATAATCTGCTCAAACGAGCATGGATGATTGTTTTTGGCTAGCATATGTTCATGAGCCGCGCAAGCAGAACGTGATGCCCCGGTGGCAGTATGGACGACGTAGACAAGCGGATACTCAGAGTTCTGGAGGCCGATGCCAGGACATCCCTCAGGAAAATCGCCGAGGAAGTCGGAGTCGCTCTGGGAACCGTCAGCAATAGAGTCAGGAGGCTTGAGAAGCTCGGAGTCATACGGGGTTACACCGTTCTGCTAGACCCGGAAAAGGCAGGATGGGGATTGAGCGTCGTTATCGGGCTAAGGATAGAGAAGGGAAGGCTGATAGAAATCCAAGAGAAGATTGCCAAGGACAACAGGGTCTACGGGGTTTACGACGTCACAGGAGACTACGACTCGATGGTTCTCGCTAGAGCCAGGGACAGGGATGACTTGGACGATCTCACGAAGAGCGTGATGAGCATGTCAGGAATCGAGCGCTCCTTTACCCACCTAGTTCTGAACTCGGTCAAGGAGATGCCTCCCTCGATCCCCGAATGATGACTCATTCCAGAACCGACACCAGACTCTCAACCATCGGCCTTAGGGAGGGCACATGTGGAAGCAGCGACTCTACTGTTCTCCCCTCTGGCTTCATTGCCCTCAATAGAGTGTTCCTGAGGTCCTCATCCACGGGAGAGTCCATTGCCATCAGACGCTCTCTGAGCGATGCCTGTATCCTGCCACCTGTCCTATCCCAGTCCATTAGCAGAATTACAGGTGGACCTCCGTCATGGGTCCGGCCGATGCAGTACTCTGAGTGCAAGTATGCTACCATCCTAGGGCGGTCCCACCCCCTGTTTACCTTCTCAATCGGTCCGGTGAACCCCAATGCTCTGAGGGTCTCCTCGTCCCTATTGCCTTCCACTACGACGGGGATTCCGGACCCACCCAGTTCTTGCGTTCTGTTTCTGATTAGCGCTTCTGCAATAGCTCTCGATGCCTTGTCGAATCTCACAACCCTGTCTGCAGGACCATCCACCCTCTCTCTTTTTGATCCCCAATCAGGTAGTCTGAATTCGTCGGTCATCTTGGCCCCCAATGATTCCAATAGTCGCGTTTCTCTTCACTCTTCTGATTGGCAAAATTTACCAGAATGTTAGGGCATCATGCAGATGACTTACCCGCGACCCTTATGAGTCGAATTTGACCCCGTAGAGTTAGAGATAGCCATGTCCGTCATGACTCCCATCTTCGAAGGTCTGTGGGACCACTATATTTTGTGGTCTGTAATAGTGGGGGCGATTGCTTTCGGGTGGCTATATCACCACTCATTCTGGTTTACATCGAAGGACGGGGAGAAGGTACCAAATGTGGATGGAATAGAGATCGGAGTCTTCCCAAAGCACAACGACGACATGCGTCTCGAAGTAGCTTGGACAATTCTGCCCTTCCTGCTGATAGTATGGCTGACCTACTACTCATGGGAGCCTTTGGATGCAATGTGGACATCTGAGGATGGAGGGGTCCACGGGTACGAGTGCGATTACGACAATCCGGAATACAACGGCTCTAACAACCAAATGGACTCAACCGGAATAATTTCTTCCGAATGCTATCACGTGATAGAGATCACAGGCCAGCAATGGTTCTGGAGCTTCGACTGCCTAGAGTTGAACGAAAGCCTCTGCGACACCGGAACCGAGACGATGGAGGTTTACGGCAGCGTCCCGGTACTGAGCCTGAAGAAGGGAGAGACGTACCTGGCTGTGATGGATTCCATCGACGTGACGCACGCCCCTTGGTTCCAGCACCTGGGCACCAAGGAGGACACCGTTCCGGGCATGGAGACCACCCTTTGGCTCCCGATATCAGATGATATGACCGAGGAGTCCATGGTCCTATGCGCGGAGTACTGCGGGGATGCACACTCCATAATGGCAGCAAAGCTGGTGGCACACAACTGAGGTTTGAATTATGTTGAAGTCAAGGTCAAAGGTGGCAATCATGGCTCTGGTAGCAATAGCTGCCATGCTTGCCTTGCCATCGGCTCAGTCACTACCGGGAGGGATCTCGGGGGTGCAGCAATCAGGTTGCAACTGCCATGGCGCGGTTCCCTCAGACTCAGTGGTTGCAACGATAGATGGTCTCCCTGAGAGCTACAACTACTCGGAAGAGTACGAGATCACGGTCTCCTTCCAAGGCGGCCCTAGCCAGGACGGGAACGTGAACCAAGGCGGCTTCCACCTTTGGGCGAGCGAAGGCACGCTAACCGTGAACGATGCGACCGCACAGGTGTACAACCAGAACGAGGTGGGACACACGGATGCGGGCAACGATCAGGTTTCATGGACGGTGACATGGACCGCACCTGCTACGGACAAGAACGTGGATTTCGTCCTCCACGTCAACTCGGTCAACGGAAACGAAGACGGAGCTGGAGGGGGGACGTCAGGAGACATGTGGAGCAAGGCAGTAGTTTCCCTAGGAGGGCCGATAGAGGTCTTGGAGGCAGCTGATCCGTTCGTCGTACTCGGGGTCCTGATCATCGTCTCCGCAACACTTCTCGCCATCACCCTAGCATACGTCTTCTACAGAAAGGACCCGGATGCCTTCGACTGGGACAACTTCGCACCGTGGCTCGCGGACTGGCTGACTAGCACGGATCACAAGAAGATAGGCACACTGTACTTCCTCGCTGGCCTGTTCTTCCTAGGGGTGGGCGGGATAATGGCGATGATCATCAGAATACAACTCGCAGTTCCAGGCAATGACTTCCTTACGCAGGAGCAGTACAACCAGTTCTTCACCCTTCACGGGACGACCATGATCTTCCTTGCTGCCATGCCAATGATTAACGGATTCGCAAACTGGATGATTCCACTTCAGCTGGGAGCAGCCGACTTGGCACTACCCAGGATCAATGCGCTGTCATTCTGGTTGCAGCCATTCGCAGCCCTTCTGATATTCACAGGGGTATTCTCAGGTCACGGTGCGGACACCGGATGGACGGGATACGCACCCTACGTCGTCACCGAGGGGGCCCACTACGGTACGACAATGTGGGCAGCTGGGCAGATCATGCTAGTAGCGTCATCGACACTCACTGGAATCAACTTCCTGACCACAATGGCCGTGATGAGGGCACCTGGGATGGGGTGGATGCAGATGCCCCTCTTCAGCTGGTCTATACTGGTTGCTAACGTGATGCTGTTCCTCTCGATCCCCGCTTTCGGGGTGGGTCTGATACAGGTCTACCTGGATAGGGTGGTGGGAACCGCCTTCTACGACATCGCAGCCGGAGGCGACCCATTGCTGTGGAGCCACCTGTTCTGGTACTTCGGGCATCCCGAGGTCTACGTGGTCATAGTACCGTCGTTCGGCATCATTTCAGAGGTGATAGCAACCAGTTCTAGGAGGTCGGTATTCGGTTACAGGTCGATGGTTTACGCACTCGCCGGAATCGGCGTTGTAGCCTTCATCGTTTACGGGCACCACATGTTCACCAGCGGAATGAGCCCGACACTGAGGTTCGTCACCATGTTGACCACGATGTTGGTCGCCGTGCCGACAGGAATCAAGATATTCAACTGGCTGATGACAATGCACGGGGGGTCACTGGTCTACAGGACCCACACCCTCTGGGCACTCGGCTTCCTTGTTACTTTCACATTGGGAGGGATATCCGGGATGTTCTTCCCGTCGATAGCGATGGACACCCACCTCCATGAGTCGTACTTCGTGGTAGCTCACTTCCACTACGTACTCGTGGGCGGGACCGTCTTCGGATTCTTCGCCGGGATCTACTACTGGTGGCCGAAGGCAACCGGTAAGATGCTCAGCGAGAAGCTCGGAGCCCTACACTTCCTAACAGCCTTCGTTTCCTACAACGCCCTCTTCTGGCCAATGCACAGGCTAGGGGTCTGGGGCATGACACGCAGGCACCACACCTACTTCGTGACGACCGAGGAGGCCCTTGGGTCCCTGCCCATGGAAGCGGCTGGCTGGAACATGTTCATCACCGTCTCCGGCTTCCTGTTCTTCTTCTCCAACTTCATACTCGTGTTCAACATGATAGTGTCCTCGATCAGGGGCGAGGACGCCCCAGACGACCCGTGGGGCGGATGGTCATTCGAGTGGATGACCACCTCTCCGCCACCCGCTCACACACTATACAAGCTGGATGACGGCACATGGGGGCTACCGACCCTGAAAGACGCAAACGAGCACATCGCGAACGAGCCTGGCTGGCTATCCAGCTGGTTCCAGAGGCTGATGGTCGCCGATGACGAGGCAGAGGAGGTGTCACATTGAGCGATGACCACCACCCCAGCGCGTGGGGGCCTCATGACTGGAGACACGGTGCTCCTCACAACTCTTGGGCCCCGTTCATACTGAGCCTGGGTGTCGCGATATTCCTATTCACTCTGGCTGGGGCCTTCAAGTTCGGAGAATTCCAGGGATGGGGCAGCGTGCCTCTGATCTTCGTGGGGCTTGGTGTAACCGGAATCAGCCTGATAGTCTGGTGGAGGCAGGACATGAGCTTCGGAATGAACGGTGAGGTTTTCGAGCCCAAGTCAGCCGGGGCACCGTTCCAGAACATAGACATCAGGAAAGTGGCCATGTGGATGTTCCTGATGTCAGAGATGATGGTTTTCACCTCACTCTTCAGCACCTACATGAGGTACAGGTTCGGGATCCCTAACTGCCAGACCGTATTCGAGTCGGGCGAATGGGTGGAGGGGACTTCGGTAACCTGCTTCGAGCCTGCTGGGCACCTGATTGCTTCTAGCTGGTTCCACATCGCCCCTGGTGCGATAAACACATTCGCCCTGATAATCTCGTCCTTCACCATAGTGCAGGCGCTGCGCTACGCGAAGAAGAAGGACATCGATGAGGACGTCAGGAGGAGGAAGGTGACTCGCTACCTGGGAACCACCTGGTTCCTCGCGGTACTGTTCCTGACCCTGAAGATGATAGAGTGGTTCCTAGGCTTCCCACTGCCCGAGTTCCTCCACGAGTTCAACCACGGGGACTCCAGCATCAAGTCACTGTACGCAGAGGGGTACCTGATCAATGCTGACAGCTACCAGCACCATGCTTACGACACCCACTACATCGAGGCGCACCCCGATGACTACTCCATCCCCGAGGACAGCGCGCTCTACGCAATGATGCAGGCCGGGACCCATCCGGGAGGCCACATGATGGCGAACATCCAGGTCAGTGCCACCACATTCTACGTGACCACAGGGACTCACGGCGCCCACGTCTTGGGAGGGATAGTCGGGCTTACCTACATGACCCTGAAGGCAGCCAAGGGTGGCTACACACCCGACAACGCGGTATCCATAGAGTACTTCGGGCTATACTGGCACTTCGTGGACCTGGTGTGGGTCCTGGTCTTCCCGTTCTTCTATCTATACTGAGGTGAAATGAAATGGCGCACTACAAGATAATGGGGCAAGACCCCTACTGGATGAACTTCTACGGATTGATGATACTGACGCTGATAGAGGTCCTCGCCGTAGGCGCTGACCTCGTCCCATTGGCAGACTCCCTGGGGACGGAGGAGAAGGTGGTAACTCTCTGGATACTGACCATCATCGCGATTCCCAAGTTCATCATGATCGCTGCGATATTCATGCACCTCTATGGTGACGAGGACTCAGGGATACTGACCATGACTGCCCTCTTCCCCGCCTTCTTCATCCTCATCATGGTCCTGTTCGTAGGACTCACCCACCCAGACGCCCCCTCCAGCCTGCCTGACTGGTGCAGGCCCGGTAACTACGGACTCTAGGCTGAAGGTTCATCCGTGGCAGTCCCCACGCATACTCACTGCAGACGTCGCATAGCCTGGTATTGCGCCGGATTTGAAATCCGGTGTCCTAGT
>CAYFGC010000041.1:0-12071 GCA_964342625.1 uncultured Candidatus Poseidoniales archaeon
CCTTGTTCCTCTCTGTTGCATTGCTGACTCGTGATCTCTTCTGCCACTTCCTCATCCTGTAGAACTGACTCCTGTATCTGCTAGAGATCGACTTTCCAGAGTAGTCCTTGTTCTGCCAGTCGATGTCCGTGGAAAGTCCCTTGTCGTGCAGCATGACTGTCATGGGTGCACCGGTTCTAGCACGCTGATCGCCTTGCTCTGGGCTGAAAACACGCCACTCTGCACCTTGGTCGATCACCTTGTCCTCAAGAACGAGTCCGCAGTCTTCACAGACAACTTCTCCCCTGGATTCATCTTTCTTCAGATTTCGGCTTCCACATTCATCGCACTTCACGGTGTCTTCAACAAGGTAATTTGACATTCATCCTCACCCCCCTTTTAGCAAAAAGGTATTAAATTCGCGAAAGGCATCTTATTTAAGATTATTATTTTATTAGATTCGTCCCAGACGAGGGAAACCGATTGGAAACTCATCGAGAATCGTGAAATAAGATTCTGCACTGGGGGTGTATGAGGGGCAGGATGTCAGAAGGAGTATGGCCACCGGAGAATGTCAGACTGACTCCTGGTAAGAGAGTTCTATTTCTTACAAAGGACCTTAGTTTGATTCGAAGGCAGCTCTATGATGGATTGGATCTCAGAATGGAAGACTTGTCCGTTGACGAACTACTGGACGACATTAACACCGATGTGATGACTCCGGCGTGGGTTTGTTTCGATCATGAGCCTGCAATGATAGCTGAGAATGCATATGCTGGGTTGATGCATGATGGGAGCCGAGTATTCCAGCCCCGCGCCTTGATTGATGGCGGGTTCGAAGTAATCGTATCGGGGCATAGGAAGGGAACCGGGTCCAGTAGAGAAACCGCCCCCCAATGTGAGAGGTGGTCAGGAATCAGGATTGTGATAGCAGCTTCTTTTGCCCCCATTCACGAGAGGAATAATCTGAACCTAGGCCAGTTGATGGGCGATCATTCGATGCTAATGAGGCTTCAGAACGAGGAGAGCATCCCTCTATCCGAGTTTACGAAGAAGTATGATCCGGTCAGTAGTCTGATTCTCGAGAACGGGGGGATTCTTCCCTTCGCTAAGAAGTTGAAGGAGGGCTCAGTGGAGCTGCCCGAATTCAGTACGCAAGAGCGCCCCATGACTATGATTGAGAAGTTGGTTTCTAACAAGCTCCTGGGAACGAACGGGAAGAAGAGTTTCGTCAAGCCAGGGGACGCAGTGCTAGCTCAAGTTGATGGTGGATACTCCCATGAGTTCACAACAGCACAGGTCCACACGTTCCTCGCAGATGAATACGGGGAGGATTACAACATTCCCAGGCCCTCGAAGTTTGCTGTTTTTGAGGATCACCTGCTATATGCAACCGGTGTCCCAAGGTTCGGAAAATTCACTGACAAAATCCAGACTCTGAGGGATATGCAGAACTCTTTCCAAGTGCACACAGGAGTGCGAGACTACTCCGCTAAGGACGGGGTTAGCCCGGGGATATGCCATCAAGTGGCTAGGGAGGAATTCATAGACGTTGGAGATTTCATCCAAGCTACCGACTCTCATACTTGCATGGGTGGTGCATCCAATGCGCTAGCCTACGGTGTAGGTTCGACAGAGTATGCGAATCTGATTCACAATCAATTTGCATTTGTCAACGTCCCAGAGAGTATTCGCTTCGAACTAATTGGGGAGCTTGACCCGGGTTGCACCGCCAAGGATGTGATTCTGCATATCCTGTGGCGATTTGCTGCGGAGTCAGAGACCTTGGACATGAGTATGGAGTTTGGAGGAGAGGGGCTAGCTAGCCTTTCCATGGATGAAAGGGCAACACTCTGCAACATGGCTACCGAATGTAGTGCAAAGACTGGGATTTGTGAAGCTGACGATATTACAGTAGACTGGTTGATATCTCGTAGGGAAGATCTCGATGCTGAGTCAATTAGGCGAGATTTCGTTTTACCGGATATCGGAGCGATATATGGAGGGGGAGTTCACGAAATTGACCTTTCCCAGATTAGACCGATGGTTGCTCACCCGGGGGATCCTGACGAGGGGGTTCCCTCTGACCCAACAAACGGCGCGTACATTGAGGACATTGGAGATGTTCCAATCGACATAGCATATGCCGGTTCGTGCACTGCTGGCAAGGATGATGATTTCTCGTACTACGCTATGGTTTGCGAAGCTGCACTCGATGCGGGCCTCGTTGTTTCGGAGGAAGTAGATTGCTACATCCAGTTCGGATCAAAGTCGGTAAAGGAGCTGTCCATGAGCATGGGGTGGACTGAAACATTCGAGAGAGCGGGTGTGAAACTAATAGATCCGGGGTGTGGTGCTTGCATAGGAGCAGGCCCAGGGGTGAGTGATGACCCTGAACAGGTTACTGTTTCGGCGATAAATAGGAACTTTCAGGGTCGTTCGGGTCCAGGGAAGCTCTACCTTGCAAGTCCTCTCACAGTAATGACCAGTGCATTCGCTGGGAAAATAACCGCGTGGCATCCAGATGTATTCCTCTGAAATGGGCGACTACGCCTAGATCTTGGGGCATTGTTCAATAGCGGTCTCGTGGCGGGCATGGGCTACCTTGCAAGCCCCTCGTCATACGGACAAGGGAGGACTTGGTGGTGGTGGATGAATGGACCCTGCAGAAAGACTCTCTAGCAAACAAAAGCAGATTTCAATTAGCGAGTTCTTCGAGAAGAACAAGCACTTTCTAGGATTCGATACACTTCAGAGATCGATCATCACAGCTGTAAAGGAGTCAGTGGATAACTCTCTAGATGCTTGTGAGGAAGCAAGGATACTCCCTGAGATACATGTGGAAATTAAGAGAATGAAGGGAGACCGACTGAGGCTGATTACGCAAGACAATGGTCCGGGAATTCCCAGAGAGGACATCGAGAACGTGTTTGGGAAGTTTCTACTGGGTTCGAGGTTCCATGCAATCAGACAAACCAGAGGGCAACAGGGAATTGGCATCACCGGGGTAGTGATGTACAGTCAATTGACTGCCGGTTCAAAGACAAAGGTAGTGTCCAAGATTGCCAGAGACTCATCGGCGGTTTTCGTTGAACTAGGGATTGACACAAGGAGGAATCGGGCAACGAAATCTGGCGAAACCAGAGACATATGGTTGGATGAGAAAACAGAGGAGAGCGTTTCTCATGGATTAAGGATAGAGTGCGAGATGCGAGCAAAGTACCAGAGGGGAAGGCAGTCTGTTCACCAGTACCTCCGAATGACTTCAATTGTGAACCCTCATGCTAGTATCTCCCTGGTGGTACGCGATAGAGACGGGAGTGTTATCGAAGAGGGGGATTGGCAAAGGACTACCGAGAGGCTGCCACGAGAAGTTAGCGAGATACGCCCTCACCCCCATGGGATACAACTAGGATCTCTTCAGAGGATGTTGAGAGAGTCCCAAGAGAGGAAGATGACTTCCTTCCTCAGACACAATTTCTCTGGAGTGAGTATGCGAGCTGCACGGGAAATCCTTGCGGCAGCGGGATTGGACGAAGGCAGGAGTCCAAAGAGAATCTCGGCAGATGATGCACAGGGGATGGTGGCTGCTTTCAGGAAAGTCAAGTTGCTGGCTCCACCTACCGATTGTCTTTCACCAATTGAGGACCTGCTAATCAAAAAGGGACTGTCGAAAGCCATAGACTCTCGTTTCGCTTCTACCATTACTAGGAGTCCCAAGGTTACCCAAGGGAATCCATTTCAGATTGAAGTTGGGTTAGTATTTGGAGGGGATCTTAGTGCAGATGGTCCAATAGAGGTTCTGCGGTTCGCAAACAGGGTACCCCTGATGTATCAACAGGGGGGTTGCCTCCTCACAAAGGCACTAGAGGCCGTTGATTGGAAGAGGTACGGTTTGGATCACCCGGGAGGGAAGGGCATCCCCAAGGGACCTGCGGCGGTCCTAATCCACCTTGCATCAACAAATGTACAATTCACTAGCGAGGCGAAGGAGGCTGTGTCGGACAATGAAGAGGTGTTCGAGGAGATTAGGCTAGCCATGCTAGAGGTTGGCAGGGGTCTGAAGGGCCATCTGAAGAAGAGTTCGCAGAGGAAGAAAGCCAGAGAGAAGTTCGAGTTGATCAACATAATTCTCCCCGAGATCTCTAAGAAGTCCTCGGAATTACTATCGAGGGAGGAACCTGATTTAGCCCCGATTATCACGAAGATAATGGATGCTGTATTCTGTGAAGAAGAGTTGGGTTGGGATGATGAGAGGAAGCTTGCTACTTGCTCAATTACGATTTACAACTACACTGCTAGGGCAAGGGCGTATACAATTCTAGCCAAATGGCCTGAAAGTGAGGGGACGGCAATAGCCGAAAACGCCCTTGGTGGGAGCAAGCAGGCCAGTGGCCTCTGGGCTTGGAGGCTGGATACGCTAAATCCTGGCTCTGCTACTACAATTCACTTCGGCGTCTCAGGACTTAGAAAGGGCGAATGGAGTGATGCGGAGATATTCTACAGGGGCAACGGAGAGGTGATCGGAGCGACCAAGATTGACGAGAAGCTGCTTGAGGAATTGAGGAAGTCCGAGGCACTAGAGGCTGCAGAATCAGAGTTCGAGAGTCCCAAGGAGGCCATCTCTCAACTCAAGGAAAGAGCAGAGCAGAGTGAGGTTTCGCAGCCCCAGACATTGGAAGGCGGGCAGACAAGCCTGTTTGGGGACTTCTCAACTAAGGACGAATTGGAGGAAATTGAATGACTATGGATAGACAGAAGACGAAGGAGGAGGTAATCGATGCATTGCATGGAGTCGCCTCAGAGATGCATGACAAGATGTTGAAGGGAAGCCCCCCTACAATGACTCTCCCCGTGAGGTCGAAGTCCAACATCGGATTCGACAAGAAGCTGGGGGTGTACAAGTATGGGAAGAAGAAGACGGTCAGGGATGCGACCTCGCTAGGTTCGGCCCGACAGCTGCTGAGGGCTCTTCACATAACAGAATTCGTAGAGGGGATGATCTCGGATGGAAAGACCTCCACACTTAGGGAGATGTACTACATCTCTGAGGGATGGGGGCATGGCAAGTTCTCCAGCCAGAATGAGAGCAATGGTGTCTCAGAAGACTTGGAAATAGTTACCAAATGCCTGAGGGAGGACTTTGGACTTAGGCCAGAAGAGGATGGGGCTCGAATAATTGGCAACGTGACCTTCGAAGAGAGGAATCGCAGAGGCGACTGGATGAGGATTAACTGTCGTGACGACGTTGGTGATTCCGGTTACGGAGTACCATACAATGTGGAGTCTGAGAAGCTCCGAATGGTCGAAGAGGACATTGACTTCGTGATGGCGATTGAGACGGGCGGGATGTTCGACAGGCTCGTGGAGAATGGATTCGATGAGGAGGCAAGATGCGCATTAGTCCATCTGAAGGGCCAGCCGGCTAGGTCGACTAGGAGGATAATGAGGAGGATGAGCGATCAGTGGAACAAGCCGATTATGGTATTCGCAGATTGCGACCCGTGGTCGTTCAGGATTTATGCAAGCATAGCATATGGTGCGATAAAGACGGCTCATATCTCCGAGTACTTAGCAACCAAGGAAGCGACCTATCTGGGGATAACCGCAGATGACATCCTGGCTTATGACCTTCCAAGCGACGATTTGACTAAGCAAGACCTTAATGCTCTGAATGCAGAGCTTAGCGACCCTCGATTCGCAACGGGATGGTGGCAGGAACAGATCCAACTGATGCAGGAGATTGGTAAGAAGGCGGAGCAGCAGTCCCTTGCCAAGTACGGCCTAGACTTCGTTACGGACACCTATTTGCCGGAAAAGCTTGGGGCGATGGGGATCACATACTGAAAACAACCCTGATAGATGGATGGCTAGAGGGGGGGTTGTGTCGGCACGAAGAAGGCGATGGGCTCGCATAGCTACAGGGTCTTCAGCGGTCCTTCTCCTATTAGCAGTAATTTCACTCTTGCAGGTGTCTGATGAGATAATTGAGTCATACGACCCCGAGGCCAACTATATCGTAAAATTAGAACCGGGGGATTCGGGGTCTTTTGGTATCGAGGAGTCCACGACGGTGACTGCTCTTAGGGTATCTGATGGTGGAACTCCGGATTCTGAACTCACTCTGATAGACGCTTCAGGCTCTGAAGTAAGTGGGAGCAAACCGGGTTGGATGGAGCCTATTCGCATTGGTTCTGACGAGGAGACGGTGTACTCGCCGGTAAGGGCATTCAAGGGCTTGAAGGGCAACTATACGCTGCAAAATCAAGGTGATTCGGATCTTTGGCTTGTCGACGAAGGGGTTTCTGCGAACAAAATGTTAGGGAACCTCTGGCTGTATCTTTTCTACATTGGGTGCTGCATAGGTTCTCCAGTTGGTCTAGTTGGAATTATTCTAGCGATCATGGTTTGGACGGACAAAAGAAAGTTGCCTGATCAATTCGTAATTATCGATAATGGAAGCGTGATTATAGACGACGCGCAGAATGAGTTTTCGGCTGTAGAGAGGATCGAGGAGGCCCCCTCCCCATTCCGGGTAGTCGAAAGTCGAGCTACCGAAAACTCGCCAGAGGCTGAGGTCGATGAGACTTGGAAGGAGTGGGATGAAGGGTGACGGGAATCCTATTATCTCCATTAGCATCTAGATTGGGTTTTTAGAGGATGTTGACTACCCAACCTTGAGTTGGTAAGTGATGGTAGGGTTCGATGAGTCCCTCAGCATACTAGAGAATACCACAAGGAGGGCCATACTCAGGCACTTGGTCAAAGAGCCCCATTACCCGCTTCAACTCTCTGAGTTACTAGATGTGAGCCAACAAGCTGTCGTCAAGCATCTCAAAGTCCTGGAGGAGGCTGGATTCGTTGATTCGGAGGTCAAGAAGTCAGACAAGGGGGGCCCTCCAAAGAAGGTGTACAGAGTGAATCAGTCATTTTCAATACGCCTAGACCTAGGGCCAGACCTGTTTAGGGCCGAACACCGGAAGATGCCCAGGGGTATGCGGTTGTCCGGGAGTCTGCCTAGTAATCTAGAGAATGTGATTGGGAGGATAGGGACTAGGAAGACGCTACCCATGGTTGACGCGATGGGGATTCTGTCAGAGTTGGATGCAGCTTTGGAGAGCGTTGACAGGCAGAGGGACTCGATAATTGCTCTACATCAGCAGGTCATGCACAAAGTATCCCCCAGTGTCGATGAGAGTTTCGAGTCATACGAGGAAAGACAGCTAGCACACGCGATGATGAGGCACCCGAGGAGGCCCTTGGACCTGGATGCTTTCTCGCAGGGAATGCGAATTCAGTCGATGCATGCTGAGAAGATGATGGACACGCTGAGAGATCGGCTGATGAAGGACTTCGCCACTAGTTCGGGTTCCTTCGTCGCTGGAAGGGAGTCGATGCCTCTACCTTGGTGGATGGCCAAGTAGATCAGAAGACCATGTCGTCGTCGTCGGATCCGGGAAGAAGGCTGCTAAGTTCAGAGAACCTTGCCAGTGCCTCTACTCTCCTGCCCCAAATAACGTAACCAGCGACCCCAAAGAGGGAGAATGTCGCTCCGATGATTATGGTTGGTACTGCGTACCTGACGACTAGCTCCCTTCCGACATCGAGAGAGCCCAGTGGGGACTTCATGTTCCCAATCCTCTCGATGTTGTTGTTCTCGTCCGTCTCTACGATGTTATTGTCTGGGTCCACTACCACTACGATATCGTGATTCCCAGGTTCGACCATGTATAGCAGGGTAATTGGGTCTGACTGATCGGTATCCGACTGGCCGATGGGCATGATGGCGTTGACAATCTGCCTGTAGACGATGTTCTCCTCTTTGCATCCGTTCCTCTTGATGTCCGACTCTGACTGGTCCTTGCACAGGATTATGTTCACATCGGTAGCATGGGCATTACCCCTGTTTGTAATGAAGACGTTGATGGATAGCATTTCTCCGATTGCGGCCTCTTTTACTGGGGCCACGACGCTCTCGAGGACCAGGTCTGGAGCTCTTAGCCGCATCTCGAGAATCTGTTCGTTGGTATCGCAATCGGGAGGCAGGTTATCTGGAAATCCGTCTGAATTGCTGTCCAGAGTGCAAGAGTCAGTCCAAACCTCGGTCTCATCGAAGTCCCCTCCCTGATCGGATGACCCATGCATAGAGAGGACCTTGATGCCCAGATTTCTATCGGTTAGAGACGCGTCGGGGGCCACTGTGACGATTACTACCAGCTGCAGTGTAGTGTATGGTTGCATCATTGGAAGGGTGACTGTGTTTGCAGCAGTGACATAGCAGTAATCCGGACCTTGCCCCTGTGACAACTGTTGGGTGATTTGGTTCTCTTCTTCCACAGTTAACTCCACGCATGGCTTCTCCAATGTGAATTCGGTACCGAATCCTTCCAGTAGAGCGTAATCGATCTCCCATGTGCTGAGGGATCCGAGGCCCGGTCTAACGGACCAGACATTGGTCACGTCATCATAGGTGTGGTTGTGTATTGTTGGTTGGTCCTCGACATTCCCGAAATTGGAGACGTTTAGTGTGTATCTTACGATTCTGCTTGGAGCAGTGGTCTTGATCTTGCTCTCAACCGTTGGATCCAGTGAGATGTGCATGTCATGGAATTCTATGATTGTGGCTCTAATTACTATCTCATCCTGGACCTTGGTGCCCTCACACGGATCCTCGGTGCAGGGGAACGGCTCCTCGCTCAGAACGTTGAAGGTGATCGTGTAATCGCCTGCAAGAGTCTGCACGGGGACATTGATGAAAATTGGCACTGTCTGGGCTTCGTCCCTGTTCAATTCCTCGAAAAGGATCCTGGGGATGTCCATATCCCAGACATGGGCCCCTCCCTGACTATCTACAATTGATTCGATGGTGATATCGTACCTGTCCTGCCCATTACCCAGATTGGATACCGTGGTGTTCATCTGATAGGATTGTCCGGGGTAAAGGTCGACGATAGTCTCTGGGACGGTTGACTCGAGTTCGTACCTCTGGATTACATTCGTGAGAATCAATACTGAGTCACGGACCTTTGGAGTCCCGTCCAGATGCGCTCGTACGGTTATCGATTCTCCTATTCCTGCGGTTGCATTGAATGGGGAGCACATCTCTGCACTCACTGTGTAGGTGGTTCCAACCTGTGCCCAGTAAATGTCCTGATTGGCTGATGATGGACTGCCTGGCCACTCAGAGAAGTCCAAATCGACCGTCCAATGATCGAATCTCCATGAGTTGATGTCAGAGTCTGCAGGCCTTTCCGTCGGAGCACCGGGAGTTGTGAAGACGATGTGCCCTGGGGTGAAGTATTTGTTGACTTGAATTGGGAAACTAGCGCACTCCCCGGGAAGAACGTACAACTTCGTATCACCGATGTCGAAGACGATGTTCCCGGTCGTCCTGATTGAGACGTTTATCCACAGTTCTAGAACGTCAAACGTCCCTCTGTCCACGGATAGGACAGGTTCACCTGTAGACCATCCCTTCAGGTAGATTGCGAATGTTCCTGGATCCTGAGTCTCCGGGACGCTGACCTTCAGGTTTCTAGTGACGGACTGGCCTGGATCAAGGGAAACAAGGAGCGGGAAGTCGATTCCCCATCCAAATGGCAATGCCCACTCATTCTGTCCCTCCAACGTAGCTGGGTCGTAGAATGCGAAGGTGTCATACACGTTTCCTGTATTCTTGATCGAGATCGAGAATACCGCTGACTTGCCTTGCTCGACGTCTACCTGGTAGTGGCTAGTGTCTAGTTCGATGCCATGAACTACGTCCATCAGAGTCAGAAGGGTGAGTTTGTTGCGAATTGCTGGATCCTTTGATGATGTGGCGATGATGCTTATCTGGGCCAGTTCATCGTCCTTCGCCTGGTAAATCGTTGGAGTTCTGACTCTGAGGTACAGTGGATCTATTGCGCCGCCATCTAGGAAAACCGGAGTGGAGTCGAAAATTGGAGTATTATTGGTCATGTAGAAAAGGGTGGCTGTCCAATTGTTTGGAACCCCCTCCATGGTGACTGTGAAAGTATCCCTGACCAACTCGGCCGGTCCGGGGGTCGGGTTAGCGATTGTGATGTTGAAGGTTGTAAGTTCCCCGGGTTGGATAGTGTGGTAGAACGTCTCAGCGTCAGTAGGGCATTCGTATGGGTATCCCTCTATGTTTGCGTTTGTTTGTATTTTCTCATCACAGGCGAGGGAGAGGTCGACCAGGCCGGTGAGCACGTGAACATAGCAGAGGGTCCACTTGTTTGCATTGGAACCCGCCCAGTCACATCTCTTGTCGGACCAGCCAATGTGTGCACCGCTTCCTAGATCATTCGCGAAAGCCGGAGGCATGCCTCTGTCGAGGTTGAAATCGGGGAATAGGTGTTGTCCGTCCGCAGTGTTGCATTCTGGCTCGCACATTGCCGGGCCGAGTTTGTCGGAAGTCCAATTGGTTACTTCTCTGACCTCCCATGGATCAAGGATTGCCGATGCTATCGAATTTAGAGGGAATCCTTGTGGGTACTTTTCGTTAGTATGGTTCAGCCGAGTGTACATGATTGTCTCCTGCCACTCTGTAAAACTATAATCGATCCAAGAAAGATGGACGTTGTCGAAAGAATCTGTCAGGATTTGTGGGGCTACCGAACTGGGTGCAAACGGGTATTCTTCAGAGGCACCCTCGCATTGTTCCGGGGTCGAAATCGAGCTTGATGCGATCTGTTTAATTCCGTATGCAGGAAGTCCTTCTGGGACTCCGTCCCACTCTGCGGCCCCTCTTAGTCGAAGCCTTGTGTAGTAAATCTCGTAGGCTCCCTCGATGTCTATGCCTCCTGTGGCACCGTCGCAACCTGGGTATAGTCTGCCGTCCTGCCAAGCTAGGTGTGTGTTGCCGGAGTTATCGAGTGCAATCGAAGGGTGGAGGCTGTATGCTGGGTTGTTTGTAATCTGGGTGTCATTCACGACTACTAGATGCCCGTATCCCTGCTCGTCTTCCGAAGGCCCTAGGTCCTCGACGTAGTACCCATTCTGGTTTGCCTCGGTCCCTGGGTCTCCTCTGCTCCAGCCCGGCCATGGGTTCTCCAGTAGGGAGTGGGGGTCTAGAACCGACATGTAAATCTCGCGCGAGTTGTTCGTAGCTAGGTAGACCATGGCCTCGACCATGATTTCTAGCTCAGAAGAGGACCCGGCGGTAGTTGGGAACTGGTACATCTGCCCCTCAGCAGTGGTGGTTCGTGTGGTTGCGCCGTTGCATGTTCTGGTATTGAGGCCCGAGCCCACAGGGCACTGTGCTAAATCCAGCATGTAGCTACCAACGGCCGTGTCAGAGCCTGCCCAGAGCGGGTAGGGCTTGGTCTGGGCCAAAACACATGCATCGTGAGCCTGGTTAATGCTCGAGGTGTCGTCATTGTCCATTGGGGTTCCGCCATAGGGTCCCTCGTCGGAGATCGGGATTACCACTCGAGTGGCATTGTCGTTCCATCGGTGGTCTAGTGTGGTCGGGGGGTTTGCTGCTAGTCCTTGTCTTCCCTGAATGTCTCTGTATGAGAGGCACGCCCATGTAGCCGCTGGTCCCCAGAACTCGCTGTAGTACCCCCCATCGGCTGGGAGGTTTGTAGCCTGATTGTTGTACACTACCTCTGTCAGTTCTCTAATTCCACCTGAGGAGTCGCCCGGGCCGAGTGGGGTGTTTCTGGGGCCCTGGCTTCCAGAACCCCCTGTCTGGTAGGCATCGGCACAGTTTCCGCTAGTTGCTGCAGCCGGCCAGTTGCCACTAAGCGCATAGAGTGTCTCATACACGCTCATATTTGCGCTGACCAGCATTGGCTTCAACCCCACGAAATATCCTCCACTGGCGAAGTTTCCTCCGTAGAACACTGCACACATATCTGCCCATTCTGCGTTCATCGAACCCGAGGTGTCTATTGGGACGACCATCTCTACTTGGCCGCCTCTGGTGTCATCCCAGACAATCTGAACGAAGTCGTTGATGTCGACTGCGATGTCTGGATGTCCCTTCTGGCCAAGGATCGGGGTCAGCAGGGTACTGTCGATCTCGACAATTACCACTCTAGCGACTTGGTCGACTGATAGCATCTTGTAGTAAATCTGAGACTGCT